>CAIXME010000106.1 GCA_903920425.1 uncultured Pirellula sp.
TAAAAGAAACCTTCTCTGCCGGTTTCAAATACTCGCCCCGTGAAAGGATGTGCGTTTCTCGGGCGCGATCGTCGCTCATCACCATCACGCGAGGAATATGGTCCGCTCGATAGGCTGACAGCTGTTGGCGCAAACTAGCGAGTTGGCCGATGACGGGAAACGCTTCATGGAATGTCGACTTCACCTTTTCGTCAAAGTGTTTTCGCAAGTCCTTGTCGACGGTTTTCTTTTCATCTGCGGTGCGATCTGCTTCTGGCTTCTTCAACAAGTTGGAAAGCCCTTCGGGCAATCCCTTTCCTTCGCCCGGCTTGCCATCCGCATTCAGTCCGGATCTCCATCCTTGAAACAATGCCTCGACCAGCGGACTTGCTTCTTTCTCTGCGGCGGCAATCTTTTCGTTGAATTCCGCTATCTTTGTCGTGTTTTCTTCGGAAGGGATTTCAATGTAGGGCGAAGCGACTCGGATACGTGAAGATATGTATTCAGGTACTCCACTTTCAGGAACGCGATTGAATGCGTCGAGCAAGCTGTAATAGTCTTTTTGCGTGATCGGATCGTATTTGTGGTCATGGCACTGGGCGCATGCCATGGTCAGCCCGAGCCATGTGGTGGCCGTCGTATCGATTCGATCAAATAGCACCACGAATCGCTGCTCCTCAGCGATCGCTCCTCCCTCGCCGTTGAGCAAGTGATTGCGATTGAATCCACTTGCGATTTTTTGATCGACCGTGGCGTTTGGCAGCAAATCACCTGCTAGTTGCCAAATGGTAAATTGATCGAAGGGGATGTTTTCGTTAAACGCTCTCACCACCCAGTCTCGCCACATCCACTGCCAAGTATCACCGTCTTGCTGAAATCCGTTGCTATCAGCGTATCGAGCGGCATCGAGCCAACCCAATGCCATTCGTTCTCCGTAATGCTTGTTCTCCAGCAATCGATCAACCAATTTTTCATACGCGAGTGGATCGGAATCGGCGAGGAATTGATCCACGTCGGCAGGAGACGGAGGTAGGCCGATGAGGTCGATGTAAAGTCGCTTGATGAGCGTTGCACGATCTGCTTCCGGCGACGGCTGCAAGTCCTCTGCTTCCAATCGTGCCAGGACAAACTGATCGATGGCGTTTCGGACCCAAGTTGTATTCTTGACAACTGGAAGAGCATTTTTTTGTGGCGTGATGAATGACCAGTGCTTGGAGTAGGGGGCGCCGTCGTTGATCCAACGCTCAAGCAGGGCTTTTTGTTCGGACGTTAGTTTGCGATTGGATCGAGGCGGAGGCATCTGTTCCTCGGCATTGGTCGAATGGATTCGTTCCATCATCAAGCTATCGGCAGCATTGCCCGCCACAAACGCTGCCGAATTCAATGCCTGTTCTCGATCGTCCAACCGCAAATCGGCTTGTCTCTTATTGCCGTCTTGACCGTGGCAGTAAAAGCAGTTCTCGGACAGAATCGGGCGGATGTCCCGGTTGAAATCGATCGGTTTCTCTTGGCCATGCAATGCAGAGAACGGAAGCCAGCACAAGACAACCAAGAAAGATAAGCCTGCCGAGGCAAGATGACGGTTGATTCGATTTGCCATAGTGAGGATATAGGCGACGGCGATCATGATTTTTGAGAGATTGTAAGAGGGAGCACCCTCGCGGTGGGAGCAATCCAAGTGTGAGACTGCCTAATCCATCATAGCTCGAAATAGCCGGTGTTTCTACCTGATAGACCGACGCACCGTTGCACGCGGCGGGAAAAACGAAAAAACCCTCGGGGGATTCCCGAGGGTTTTTAACTGCGGCTCGGATCGAGCAGCATATTTGTCGTCAGCCGTTTTTCAAAACTATGGCTGGCGGATGTTCACACCGAGTTGCTCTTCTTCTTCCTCAGGAATGATAATCCGAGGAGTAACAGTCATCATCAGCGTGTTGGTTTCGCGACCGATAGCGTTGTTCTTGAACAGACGGTTCAGGTATGGGATCTTGCTAAGGATCGGAGTACCTCGTTCCGTACGTGCTTCCCGCAGTCGTTTGATACCACCCAAGAGGATCGTACCACCGTCCGGAACACTCACTGTGGTGGTAACGCTGGTCACACCCAAAGTTGGCTGTTGAACCGTTGTACCTTCAATGATCTGTTCTTCGTTGTTACGAGTTGTCGTTGGAAGGTTAGTCGTCGGATTCAAGATGCTTGTACCGGTTCGCGAGCTGGTTCTACCTTGGAAGGTAAACTGTCGGTCACCCGACTCAATTCGTGTGAACTGAGGCACGAGCGTCAATCGTACGAATCGCTTGTCTTGCGAAACGACGGATTGAACGTTCATTTGAGTACCTTCGTTGAGTACTACCACGATTGGTCGTTGAGCGACAGCAAAGTCACCGACGACTGGTTCGTAGGAGATAACGAATGGTCGGCTTGCAAAGTCGTTGATACTTGCAAACTGTCCATCGAACATCGTAACCTTAGGAGCTTGCAAAACGTTCGATCGGCTGTTGCCTTGGGCTGCTTCTAGGAAGAAGAACAGTTCCAAGTCACTCAAGATCGCCAAACCAACCGATGTTCCAACACCAGCGTCTGGGTTACCAGCAGCCGGAATAACACCGAACGTGTTTCGAACTTGGAAGTCCAAATCGCCCGTGTACTGTGGACCGTTGGCACCTGTACCAGCTGACAAACCAACTGCTACGCTGCTGCCAGCCTCATCGCCTGGTAGACGACGGACTTTGTCGTTGATGTTAAAGTCAAAGTCGATACCGATCCGTTCGAAGAACGTATCTGCGAGTTGGATGAATCGAACTTCGATAGTTACTTGCAAGTTCTGCAGAGCACGCAACGACTTGAGAAGATCAGCGATCGCCTCGTGCGTTTCTTGCGGTGCAGTGACAACCAAGCTCAAGTTCTGGCGGAATTCTCGCATGGAGGATGTACCACCAGCACTTTGCCATTGATCTGGCGAAATCGTGTTTTCGATCAGCTGGATCAGGCTTTGGTAGTTTGCAATCGCTCCACCACCGAGTCCAACCGAGGAGTTCGGCAGATTGCCTGGCAGTCCGCTGGCCAAGAGACCAGGCGACATACCACCTAAACCACCGACCGAGTTCATTTGAGCAAGGATCGGCGAGTTGGGATCCACGCTGGCGATACGATTCGCAACGGTGGTTGGATCTTCAATGGTAGCCGACGCCATGTGCGTTTGAGCTTGGTAAGCAGATTGCAATGCACCTGCCATACCGGTGTTGTAGTCTGAGACAAAGTTCGGGATTGGGATAACCAAATCCTTTACGTTGTATACCTCAGGGTAAACATTGTTCTTTCGGAAGCGGCTGCTCTCAATCGTCAAAACGTCGTCCTTGACCGTGTAGGTCAGGTTGAGACGGTTCAAGATGTTGTTGAGCACGCTCTTGAGAGGAATCGAGTTTCCACGCAAGTCCAGCGAGATGGGCTGATCAACGGTGATGCCTTCTTCTGCGATAGAGCGATCATCGATGATGATGGTGAGACCGGTCATCTCGGCAATCGTGTTCATCGCATCGGCAAGCGGTCGCTTGTCAAAGGAAACGGATACCGCCTCAGATAGTGACTCCCGGATCTTTCGCTCTTGCGGCGACATCTTGGAATCGACTTTGTTGCGGAGTCGTTTGTCCGACAGTTCAGACCAAATCTTTTGCGATGGGAAGCTGAGCGGAATACGGTCGTCGGTCGGAATAGCCGACTCGTCTACTGCCATCAAGCCATCTTCGAACTTCTCAGCCTTGAGAGCCCGGATCTTCTCGTACTCTTCGATTCGGCGTTGCACACGAGCCTTGGCTGTGAGCACTGCTGCGATTTCGGTGTTCGGTTTGAGTTCCGCGACCTTCTTCGCTGTGAGTTCCGCCTCAGGATATCGTCCTTGATCGATAAGATCGTTGTACGTATCTACGAGGGTTTGAACTTGGGCATCGGTCTTCGCCAACGTTGCAGCTTCGGATGAAATCCGGTCTGCGATTTGTCGGTTGCGTTGATCCAAGTCAATCGTCGATTTGTTTTCGTCGACCCATGCTTGCATGTGCGTCGACACGCGGTCGACCATAGCGAGCAAGTTTTTGCGTTGAGTGCTATCGACATCCGATTGGGCAACGCGTTGTCGCAATGCCTTGAGTCGATCGAGAGCTTCCATAGGCTTGTTTGCAGCTGCCATGCGTTCGGCGTCTGCAATTTCGCCTGTCACTTCAGCAAACCACTTTTGCTTCTTCAATTGGCTTTCGCGACCTTCGGCGTTGAGAGCATCAATACCCTCAGGCTCACCGCTGGTGCGTCCCTTTGATTGCAGAAGAGTTAGCTTGTCTTTGAGTTGTACCAAAGTCGCTTGATCGAGGTCGCCTCGTTTTTGCCATGCGGCCTTGAAGTGACCGAGAGCTACGTCGCCATTGCCGGCTGACAGAGCGGTAATGCCCTGTTGATATAGCTCTTGTCCCGACGATTCCGCATCGTACGAAGATAACACACCGCTGGCTGGTGCAACTCGCGATGCATCGCTCTTGGGCTGATAAACGCCAGGTTGAACGCTATTGGGCTGTTGGCCTGCCGGTGCAGACGCTGTAACAGGTGTTTCCGCTGTGGCGTTTTGTAGACCACCACTTGGCATCAGAGCCGAAGCAGTTGTTACGTTCGAACCACCACGCAACCGTTCGGCACGATCGACTTCGAGCGAAACTTCCCAAGGTCGAAGTTGTCCAGGAGCAAATGCGCTCTCGGGAACTCGGAGGGAGTTGGCTTGGGTGATCAATTGCCGAGCGGTGGTCGCATCGCCGCGATCCAACGCCATCTTTGCTTGTGCAGCCAATCCGATCGCTTGGTCACGCAATGGATTCGCAGGTCCCGGTTGACTTGCATTCGGTGTTGCAGTTGCCAATGCAGGCATTGCAGAACCAGAGTTTGCAGTCGGTAGGGTTGCTGGCGGCAGCGTCGACGGGAATGGACTAGCCGTGTTACCGCTGTTGTTTGATAGTAGACCTGGAGGGAGTGCTGTCCCAGCAGGTGTCGCATTGCGTAGCGCATTGGCTGCGCGACTATTGAGTACATTGTTTGGCTGAGCCATTCTCATGGCCTGGTCCAACATCTGTGAGCTCAGTCCTCGCTCAGCGAACTGCTGCCGCGTTTGCTGCAATTCAGCTGCCATGTCTGGCGACTGCTGTGCTGCAAGTGTCGCTTGAGCAAATGCTTGAGCCGCAGCTTCTTGCTTGCCTTCGCTAAAGGCAGCTCGAGCTTTGACTAGCAATGCCTTTGCTGTCGCATTTGCATCTGCAGGTGTCACCATTTTGCCGTCAGCCTGGGTAGGCAGCGGCGGTGGCAAAGAAGGAAGATTGGGGCTTTGAGCGACTGCAACGACTGCAGTGCACGCGATCGATGCCATGATACCCGTTGGCATTGCCATGCCTGGTGATATCGCTGACACGGCGATCATTAGCCGTAAAGTCCGAAGGGGGTTGAGATGTTTCAACGCGACACTCCTTTATCGCTCAGAGTCCAAGAACGTTCGTCTTTTATGAATTGCATACATACACTCTTTTCACGAATAACCGCTTCCGTGCAACCATTCGAATCGGATTGCATGTGTGCGAATTTTCTATTCACAACTATCGAAATAGGGATTGGCCGGAATGCCAGTCAAGCCCAGTTTTGGCTCAAGGGAAAAATATTTTCAAATAGTAATTTGGGTAACGAAAAGCCCCTTTGCTAGGACTCCCAAACTACCTGAACTAGCGACGAAGGATCCCGCCACCAGAGGTTCGCAGTGGAGCCGGTTGGCTCGAGCTGTAACGAATGGCGTTCGGATCCAAAATGGCGTTCGGATTGGTCGCAGGAATAAAGCCGCTAGTCGATTGAGGTTGCGTCGCTAGCTGTGCGCTGCCCTGGTTTAATCGCAACTGCTCGAGATAGTAGCTTTGCGAGCTCGTGTCCAACGACTTGTTAATTGCGTTGGTTTGAGGATTGCTTAGTGGCTTGATGTTTGCGTTCACTGATGCAGGATCGTTTGGCAGTGCAGCGTACATTCGACTTGGTTCGCGAGTGCTTGCTACAAACGAATCAGGACCTGCAGAGAGAGTTTGAGTGCCGTTCGGTGATTGCGCAGATGCTGTTCGCACCATGGATGCATTGGGGTCTGTGTTTACACCGTTTACCGCGATGGCGTTGACTACAGGGTTGTTATTCCCAGGGATGCTAGATGATGGAGTCGCAACGTTGGAGTTCGATGCAAGCATCGCTCGAGTTGATAGTCCTAGGCTATCAGCCGAATAGGAAACAACATCTCCACCTCCATCGCTGACCCATCGATTCCAAGCAACTTGCAATTTGCCAAGTCGTGGGTATTGATAATACTCGTCGATCGCGCTAACCCAGTCTTCCGTTTGCATTCCTCTTTCGAGAAATTGAACAAACCGTCGGGGACCTCCCTGAGCAATCAAAAAGCTGGATAGACTGTATCCTTGTGCGTAAAGGGGCATCATGTCTGCAGGGTATTCTCGCAACGTAAACAACGTTGCAAAAGGGATCCCTCGGCCTTCACCCAGATAACGCACCAACATGGTGTCGTGCTTGCTTCGTTCGCTCAAGTGCTCTACGGTCGTGCAAGCACCTTCGTCGGCCCAGCGAGGTACTGGTTTGCCGAGTGTTGCAAAGTGGCTCGCTAGAATGGTGTGTGTAATTTCGTGAGGTAAAACACTGTCTACGATGCGTTCTTGTGTTCCCGATACCGTCATTTGAAAGTTGGCAACGCCACCACCCACCAAGGTGTACTTGGTCACGCCACTGGCAGGTAGATTTGGGCTGTCGTTGACCATCAGTGGGCATGGTTCAGGCCAGTTCGGAATGTTTTGTCCTAGCCAATGGATTGCGAGCTGCTTGCGGGTCTCTTCTGCTACGCGAGCCACTTCGTTTGCGAACGCTTCGGAGCGAGCATAAACTCGGAAATTGGGAGACGTCACGATAGCCCGAGGGCCAACCATGACCTGCGACATTGCTTGACCTGAAAAAGCCAATAGTGCACACAGGGTTAGCAGTAAGCGTCTAGCATCCATGCCATTTTGCTCCGTTTAGTCGCGTTCTCGTGAATCGCGTCGTGTTTTCAATTCGAAGACGGCCAAGCATCCTGCTTTGGCGGTCTTCCTGTAGGTTCGACCGGAGTCTAGGAGACCAGGCAAAGTGACCTCCAGGTCAATCTTGAGCGAAAGTTCGGAAAATTCGACAAATCATTTCAGTCTGCTAGCTAATCGAGCCGAGTGACTTCGATCATGAACCTCCACGACAATTTACGACTTGGTCGTTATCGCGACGTTCGCTTTATCGCGATCCTTTGCCTGACGAGCTTCATCGCGTTTTTGGCCTACATAGCGCGCTTAAGCGATATCACGCACGATGCGTTTCATGAGATGGCGCTGGTGCGTTTCTTTGCCAATACAGGTGAGTTTCCATTAGGTGACGTTTTCGCATTTACGCCAACGGTCTATCCCGCTGTGCATCATGAATGGGGCACAGGACTCGTGCTCTATTGGGTTGCGGGAGCTGGACCTTTGGGGCTGGATGGGATGGCCATTCTTAGAGTGTTGCTGGTAGCGTGCATGGCGCTGACGCTGTACCGTGTGGCTAGAAATTACGGCGCACATCCATTGATGATTTGCTTGTGCGCTCCGATTCTTTTTCCATTGCTATGGGTAGGCTTTGCAACGATTCGAGCCCAGATATTCACGTTGTTGTTTTTGTTGTTGCAGATGCTGATGCAACAGACGGACTGGCAGGGACGCAAGATTTGGGTCGCATGGTGGGCGGCGATGTACGTCGTTTGGCTCAATATGCACGCTGGCTTTGTCGTGGGTGTTGGGATGCTTTTTTTCCACGTCTGCGAGCGATGGATCATCGAGCTCTCGCGTGATGTGAGTATGCGAGGTTTACGTTTGGCATTCGGAAAGCTTTGGCACCATTTCCTACTACCGCCCATTCTCGGTGTCGGCATCCTGATCAATCCATGGGGGATGCTTTATGCCCCGTACTTGTTTCGTGCCATCACGATGTCGAGGCCGACGATGTTGGAGTGGCAACCGCTGTGGATGACGCATGACAGCGTGACGGCCATGTCGGCTTTTGGTCTATCGGTGCTGGCGCTAGGTTACGTCGCCAAGAACCGCCAATGGACTCGATTGCGAGGATGGCTTTTTTGCTGTTTGGCAGCTTACATGGCATTAAAGCACTTAAGGCATGGTTCCATCTACGCGGTCGTATGGATGGCAACGATGCCGGGATGGATTACCCCGACTGCGTTCGGACGGTCCGCGATCGCCTTTTTGATCGGTTTCCGCATATCGGCCATGCGTGCGTCGGTGGGTATATGCGCTGCATGTGTTTTGTTCATTCTCATGCATCCTGTATGGAAATCGACCTTGCCAGCGAGCGATGCTGACGGAGCGATGGTCTATCCCGTTGGTGTTGTTGACTATCTGAAGAAGCAACACTTTCAAGGAAACATGATGACCCCGTTCGCGAGCGGAGCCTACGTCTCATGGATGTGCCATCCTGAGGTGCGCGTCAGTATCGATGGACGTTACGAAGTTGCCTATCAAGACGACGTATTGCCAAAT
The DNA here is from genome assembly GCA_903920425.1 of uncultured Pirellula sp. Classification (GTDB taxonomy): domain Bacteria; phylum Planctomycetota; class Planctomycetia; order Pirellulales; family Pirellulaceae; genus JBKCUI01. Next base: position 8,598 of record CAIXME010000106.1, read on the forward strand.
CACAATCGTTTTTACTTGGCCGAACCCGGATGGCAATCGGTGCTGCTTGGGTATGCCGCGGACTTCGTTCTGGTGCAAAACAATTTTCCTGTAAAGGACTTGTTAGGCCAGCCCGGGACGGAAACGGAGTCTTGGCAAAAAGTATACGAAGACAAAGTCTTTACGTTGTTCGCCAAGCGATCGATCGAACGCAGTTAGAGTTTCGATTTCTATCTTGGACGTTGTCGCTTCGAAACGCGAAGTGAAACGATTCTCGCAATGGATGTCACACTATGCGAGAAAGGAAATGTTCCTCGCTATCGTATCCGACGATACTACTTCGCGTCGTTTGGCTTGCGCGTTGGTGTTTAGACAGGGGTGTTGATGATGCGTTCCAGATTCGCTGGCAGGCGTTGTTTGCCCCAGATCGCTGCTCCCATAGCGCCCGCGTCATCCCCGAGTTTGGCCATTTTGATTTCAAACATGTCGTTGTAGCATTGCAGCACATTCTTGTTGGCCGTTCGAATGACCTCATCCAAATAGATTTCGTGCAGCGCTTCGACCAGTCCACCTCCCAGAATGATGACTTCTGGGCAGAGCATGTGGATCAAATTTACGACGGCATATCCGATGGTCTGGGCGGCTTGCCGAACAATGCGTTCTACGGCTTTGTCTCCGTCGCGGATGGCAGCAGCCAGCACTTTACTTCTAATTTGTGCGATATCGGTTCCTACAGCTCGCAAGAGATTGGGGGCTTCGCCTCGATAAGCGAGTTTCGCGCATTCGGCAGCAATCGCTAGCCTGCTCGCTTCGCTTTCCAGCGTCCCGGTCATATCGAGCCCGCTGGTGCGATTGGACGAAGTGATTTTGGTATGACCAATTTCCATTGCCGAGGAACGCTTGCCTCGCAGGATTTGTCCTTCGTAGACAAACCCACCGCCGATTCCGGTCCCTGGAAATATCCCCGCAACGCTGCGAGCCCCAACGGCGGCTCCCAGGGAATACTCGCCATAGACACCCGCATCGACGTCGTTGAGAACCGCGACTGGGCAGTCCAGTTCGTCTTCTAGCATGGCTGCGAGCGAGATATTCTTCCAGCCGAGATTGACCGCGACGTTCACAACCCCTTTGTCCATATCGACAGGACCTGGGCATCCAATTCCAAGCGATCGCAATTCTTCGATAGGGAGCGAGTTATCGGCAAAGGTTTCTCGGATCAGATCGGCAATGCGGATCACACCTGCCTGGGCGCCTTCTGTTCCTTTGGTTTTTTTCCGTTTTCTGGCAACGATGGTCTGTTTGTCGTCCATGACGATGCAGAGCATTTTCGTGCCGCCCAAATCAAAACCGCAGGAATACTGTTTCGGCATACTGGCTCTCTAAACAATCAAGCGTTCAAAAGGTGAAACGAGGAAACGGCATTCAAACACCGGTTTTTCGGACCGAATTATAGTCGAAACGCCCCGATGCGACACGCGTAATCGAGCCCCGAACGGTAGTGGAATTCCGATACGGGTTCTCGATTAACCGGGTCGTAACGATTAGGATCGTATTCCATTCGATCTGTTCTCTCCCCACCAACAAAGGCGGTTATTCATGTTTGCAGGCTTTCAGCGACATGCGTTCTCGTTTCCCACCAAGCGTTCGCTCTCGATTTTGTTTGCCGTCGGCATCGTATTCTTGCAAAACGATGATGCGATTGCGCAGCGAGAACTTACCGACATCCCGACTCCTAATCCAGAAGTCGAACGAGCTACATTTCAAATGGGCGATGGATGGGAGGCTGAGTTATTTGCCGGCGATCCAAGTTTAGCCAAACCCATTCACATGAACTGGGATGCGACGGGGCGTCTTTGGGTAGCGTCCAGCGAAACGTATCCGCAGATCAAGCCGGGTGAACCCGCCAACGACAAGGTGTTGATCCTCGAGGATTCCAATCGCGATGGAAAAGCGGACCGAACCATCGTGTTTGCCGACAAACTTTTGATCCCTACAGGTGTACTACCCGCAAACGACGGGCCCCATGCTGCTGCTTACGTCGCAAACAGCGATCAGTTGCTTTACTTGGTCGACCGAGATGGGGACTTGGTGGCCGACGAGCGAAACGTGATTCTCTCCGGTTTTGGAACCGAAGATACACACCACTTGCTGCACTCATTGCGCTGGGGGCATGATGGCTGGCTCTACATGAACCAGTCGATTTACATCCATTCGCACATCGAAACTCCTTGGGGTGTGGAGAGGTTGAACGGTGGAGGAATTTGGCGATACCATCCAGCGACGAAGCGACTTGAGGTGTACGCTCGAGGGTTCGTGAATACGTGGGGAACCCATTTCGATCGCTTTGGACAAGTCTTTGCGACCGATGGAGCTTACGGTGAAGGTATCAATTACGTCTTTCCCGGCAGTGTATTCGTGACAGCAGTCGGTGCCAAGAGAATCGTCGCTGGCCTCAACCCTGGTAGTCCAAAGCATTGCAGCCTAGAGATTCTGTCAGGCACGCATTGGCCAGACTCCATTCGAGGAAGCATGGTAACCAACGACTTTCGTGCCCACCGAGTATGCCGTTTTCAAGTATCCGAAGACGGTTCCAACTCAGGTTACGACTCCGTACAACAACAGGAAATCATCAAGACGCCACACGTGTCGTTTCGACCTATCGATGCCAAGCAAGGGCTCGATGGTGCACTCTATATCGCGGATTGGTACAACCCAATCATTCAGCACGGCGAAGTCGATTTTAGAGATCCGCGTCGCGATCGAACTCACGGTCGTATTTGGCGTGTCACGCACCGAGATCAAAAGGCAACAAAAAACGAGCCGATCTTGCCAACCGATGGCGTGGACAAGAACATGGAACGACTGCGCGACGATGCGGACTTAGTTCGTCTTTTTGCCTCGCAATCACTGCGCGTGCGCGCTGCAAAGGACAATTCGGTATGGAAAACCGTTCAAGCTCGCATCAGCGAATTGGTAAAAAGCAAAACCAATGAATTGGAATTGCTTGAACTGCTATGGCTGATTCAAGGGGAAAACAAATTCGATGCTGCAGCCCAAAATGCCTTGTTGCACTCGACCGATGGCCGTATCCGTGCAGCTGCAGTGCGGTTGCTCGGCTACAACATGGTCTTTGAGCTACGGCATGAAACCAACCAAGGAAAGCAGCCAACACAAGATACCTATACGAATTGGATCAATGCGATCAAACCCTATGTGACCGATGCGCATCCTCGCGTTCGATTGGAAAGCGTTCGCGTGCTGTCGTTGATCGAATCGCCCGCAGCTGCCGAGGTGGCTTGCCAAGCGCTTGGACTCCCGATGGATCGCTTCCTCGACTTCGCGCTCTGGCAAACGATCCGCGACCTCAAGGCTACTTGGCTACCAACATTCCAAACTGGGGCATTCAATTTTGGCGGCAATGCTCAGTCCATTTCCTTTGCGCTGCGAGCGATCGAGGAACCGTCCAGTTTGGATGCGATGATCGGTATCTTGGAATCGGGCGGTATCCAGAAGAAGTCGGATTCGATGGAATTGATGAAGCTGATTGCGGAGCTTGGACAGCCCGCACAACATCAGAAATTGCTTGGATGGATCATCGACACCAAAACGGCAACGAAGTTACCCGCCCTCGATGCCAATGAAAACGCTTCGATTCTACGTTCCCTGATGGATATGTCGAAACGTCGCAAGCAGCCCGTGGTTCTCAACGCGGATTTGCTGGCCGCACTGAACAATTTGCTCAAATCAGCAAAATCAGATTCGCCTCTATCGCTGCTTGCAATCGAATCGCTCGGGCAGTGGCAAAGCAATGACTCACGGCCATTGATCGAATCGCTGATTGCTAATGGTCCCATTGAAATCCGCTTTTCGGCAATGAAAGCGCTCGCCTCCTTTGGAGATGATGCCGCACGGAAAACCATATCGGCATTGGCGATCGATGGTGATGCCAACATCTCGAATTTTGCCATCGAGCAACTTGTTGATTTGGATCTCAAGCTTGCATGCCAGACGATTGCAGAGCGCCTTTCCAAGCTTACCGATACGGATGGCTCTCTTACAAAAGCACTGCAAGCAATCCTGGCAAAGAAGACAGGCGGGAGCGATCTTGCTGCTTCGTTAGAGGGAAAGAAGCTCACCATCAATGTCGGTCGATCTGTCCGAAGTATCCTTCGTAGTTCTGGTAACGCCAGCAACGAACTGTTGCAAGCCATCGACCGCGTTGCATCCTTGAACGAAAATCGATGGGTATGGAGCGAAAGCTTGCGAGACGAATGGCTTGCACTGGCCCGTACAAAAGGTGATGCAGCTCGAGGTGAAATGATCTATCGACGCGCTGAGTTGCAATGTTCTCAATGTCACAAGGTGGGAGGCGTTGGGGGAGTCGTTGGGCCTGAACTATCGAGTATCGGAGCGAACGCGCCGGCTGACTACTTGATTGAAGCGCTCATCGCGCCGGCTGCGAAAGTCAAAGAAGGCTACCATGCCAAATTGATTCGTACCGATGATGATGAAGTCATCACTGGTATACCTATCCGCGAATCGGATACCGAAGTGGTCGTGCGAGCAGCCGATGGCAAGGAACGGACCATCCTCAAGGATCGGATCGAAGACTCCAAAGACTCTCGTTCGCTCATGCCTGACGGACTCTTGGATTCGCTGAGCCTAGAAGAAGCCATTGACCTTGTTCGATTTATGACCGAATTAGGGCGTATCGATGGGAACATGCAAATTGCTGCAGACGGTACGATTCGTGCATGGCGAACCTTGGTTTGGACACAACCAGCTCACCATACGTTCAATCGAAATAGTTTAGATGCCGTCGCTGGTGAACAATCATCGTTTACTTGGCAACCCATCGCCTCTCTCGTCAATGGTTCCCTGCCTTTGAATGGATTGAGCAAATTCCAGCCCCATGCAGACACGCCTCCAACGACGTTTCTTCATACACAATTGGAAGTCTCTCGCGAAGGGTCGGTTCAGCTTGATCTGGGCAAACAAGCCAAGCAAAGTATCTCGCTTTGGGTTGATGGAGTTCCAACGCCCGTGACTGACAGCAAGATCAGTTTTCCCGTGCGTGTAGGGACGTGCCATGTGCACATCGGAATCAATCGCAACGTTGAAGACACTTCAATCCATGTTCGATTGGATGCAGATAAATCTACAGCGAAAGTGACTATCAATTAGCCGTTGCCTACTACGGACCGGTCATTAGGCCTGCGCCGTTCTGAATTATCAAATTGGATAACGCGGAGACGCGGGGAGATATGTATCTCAAACCTCCGCGTCACCGCGTCTCCGCGTGAGAGTTGAATCCTGTTTGCGAATCGTAATCTAACAGGTGTGCGGAACCGATTGGCCGACCGCGCGTTAGATTCGGATAAATCGATCCATGCGGAACCCCGCTTGCGTTTGCGTGTCGGGTTTGCTCCGAATCGCTCAAGTATAGAGAAGCTGTTGGACGAGGACGCTAATTGATTTCACGCGGAATCAATTTCTTTTGGCGCATGGATGTGCTCGGTCTGACCTCAACCGGAACCAGCGTAACA
>CAIXME010000107.1 GCA_903920425.1 uncultured Pirellula sp.
AGGCCGCATGAAATTCTGGCGCCGATGTTTCGATGGAGCAGCAAAGGCACAGAGACGAGCGGGACATTGAATCCGATAATCTCTGTGTCCTGGTGCCTCTGTGTGAGCAATGCACTCTGCTCCCAAGTTACCAAATGTATTGTTCTTGGGAACGACGCTAGCTGCGGGTGCGACTACTTGAAGACGTTCAAAATCGCGATAGCCTTGTCCAAGCTTCCTGCAGCCGACACGAACGCTTGCATGGCAGCGAATAGTTCTGCGCTTGGGCCTTTCGCAGCAGCGACCACGACACCCTTGGACGGTTTGCGCCCGCGTTTCTTCGGAGCAGCCTTGACGGTTCCTGCCTTGCTCAGCGTTTGATAAACGAGTGGTGCGGAGACTGCCACGCCATCTTTCTTGAGTTGGGCGACGATTTCCGAAGCTTTGAGGTTAGGGTTCTTGGTGTAGATTTCCCGAATGAGCGCTGACTTATTTACTGATCTCTTCATGTTGATGCACCTTAAATTGCGAGAATAAACTGAGCGGTTTTAACTATATGTTAATTTATTCCAAAGTTTACGTGTACTTACAAAATTAAACGCAAATACATCGTTGTTAATATTGCAACCATGCATATTTGTAGTCTCGGTTTACCGTAGAGAGGCGTGCGGGGCGATGCGGTAAGCATGTCAATTTTATTGCGACTATAAAATGCAAAAAGACAACCAGAGTAAGGTTCTAGCTGTCTTTGGATCTAGCGGATTGCGATCGGCATTCTTCGTTAATTGGTTACGCTTAGGTGATTCTCGACACTGGTAACCCCTGGTGCATTCCATGCGGCGGCATACGCTTGACGACGTTCATCCCACGAATGGACCGAACCTGCCAAAGTAACTTTCCCTTCACTAGCCGTGATGCGAACATCTTTCGCATCTATTTCGGAATTCCGATGCAACGATTTCTCAATGGCTTCTTTTACTAACAATGCCTGCAGTTCAGGCTTAAGGGTAATGTTGTTAGACACACCTTTGACGCCGATCAAATAGCGCACTGCATCTTCTGCAGACTGACGCTGAAATCCCCAATGCACTTCACCTCGGATGGTAACCCATCCATCTTCGATGGTCGCTTGGACGCTATCGGGTACCCAAACATGCCACTTCAGTGATTTGACCACCGACTCAGCAATCTCGGTGTCTGTTAACTGCTGGACGCCAGTGTAGGAGACTTTAAGCTCTTCGGCGATCGCCTTCACACCATCGACGCGTTGCACAGCGCGTTCGGCTGCGAATTTATCAGCATAGTGTTCAACTTGGCCATGCAGTGTAATGACTCCATCGTGTGCATTCACGTGGATCTCTCCCGACCGAAGCGCTGGCTCCCATAGTAGCTCGGCTAGCACGTCCGCTTTGAGTTGTGAATCGGATTTCATCGTTGGTCCTGTCATGATATGAGCCTAATAGTTAAGGAAAGGGAGAGGTGGGAATCTTTCGTTTTGCATTCCCGTTTTCGTAGAGGAGGATGTGAATCTTCCGTTTTGCTTGGCGTTGATGCGCGGGCGATTCTTTATTTGATTGATGGGTGATTGTGGTTGGCGATTCGCCGGAACTTTCACAAGTTCCGCTACGGAAGAAAGATGTTCGAGGATTCATCTCCGTAGCG
>CAIXME010000108.1 GCA_903920425.1 uncultured Pirellula sp.
CTCGTCCAGGCCTGCCATTACCGCTGCGAGTTTGGCTGCGTTGTATAACGCGGGAGATTATGACAGCAAGAAAGTCCCCGAGATGCTCGCATATACTCGCCGAACATTGTATGCCATCACTGCGGGTGACGAATCGTTTGGACATTGGCATTACACCTATCTTTATTATGCCCAGGTTGTTTATCGCCAAGGAGATGAAGACTGGTTGCCGTTCCGTGAAAAATTGTACGGCCGCATTGTGCAAGAGCAGAACAGCGATGGCTCGTGGGAAGGGCAGATCAACAAGGTTTATACAACGGCTTGCAATCTCATCATGCTGCAATTGGACCTCGGTTATCTTCCCATTTTTCAGCGATAGACTCATTTTTCAGCGATGGATCGTTTACGACCAACAGAGCACTAGGCAATGCGAGAGACGTATCGATGATTTTGAAGCTGTCGCATTCGCCATGTGTTTTGGTTTTCATCCTGGTTGTGGCTCAAGGGGTGGGTGTATCTTGTGTACATGGGCAAACGAATTCGCCCGATCCCAGAGTGGACGCTGCTATCGCCAAGGCGACTAGCTTTCTATTGACGCAGCAGCAGGCAAGCGGAGCGATTACGGATCGTGGACATGAAAATGCGATGACAGCGCTGGCTGTGATGGCGTTCGCGGCGGTGGGACATCAGCCGAGTGACCCGACTCCTGAGGGGGCTGCGATGAAGAAGGGGTTGCGGTACGTTTTGGGGCCTGATCGACAGGACAAAGCTGGTTACTTCGGTGCAAGCGATGGTTCTAGGATGTACGGTCATGGAATTGTTTCTCTCATGCTGACAGAAATGCTCGGTATGGGTGGTGATGATCAAACCGATGAAGCCATACATAAATCGTGTCAGAAAGCGATCGATCTGATCGTTCGGAGTCAGCGTATCAAAAAGGCTGCGTTCGCGCGTGGTGGATGGCGTTACACACCGGACGCGACCGATAGTGACTTGTCCGTCAGCGTGTGGCAATTGATGGCGCTGCGAAGTGCAAAGAATGATGGATTGGACGTTCCGGCGTCGACGATCGATGACGCAATCGTCTATCTCGTGCGGTCGTTTACCTCTCCCGTGGATACCAATGGAAAGCCTCGGCAAGAGAAAAGTGGATTTTCATATGAAGCGAACAATGACAATCCTACCTTTACGATGACCGCGGCCGGGTTGCTAGCAATGCAAGTTTGTGGACAGTACGATTCGCCGCTGGTCGCGGGCGCAACGGAGTGGTTGCAGGAGCATCCACCGGAGTGGAATGAGCGTTTCGTATTGTATGGAATCTATTACTACGCACAGGGAATGCATCAGCGAGGCGGAGAGATCGCGGAGAATGCGGCCAAACTGGTTGCGGACAAATTGCTGGAAAAGCAATTGCCCGAAGGAGCGTGGCTTTCACCTGGTGGCGAGGAGCAGAATGCGGGCAAGGTGTACTGCACCGCGATGGCCATTCTGAGTCTGTCTGTAAAACACCACTACTTGCCGATCTACCAGCGTTAAGTGTTTGTGGCTTGCTGGCAGTGCGTCAGGGGGCGGTCTCGAGTGAACTGGCAATCATACGCATCGAGGGTGGCGAGGCAAAGAAGCCTGGTGGTGGGTTCATGATGATATCTGATGGAAATTGGATCGTCACAGAGGATGCTTGGACGTCAATCTTTTTGCCGCAGATGATGGGGCCAGTAAACGATGATTTACCTTCCAAAAGGATATCTTCCGTCGAAACGATAGGGCCTTTGACAGTTGTTGTGTAAGAATCGCTGGCGTCGTTGTCGGACACTCCGGCGAATGGGTTGGTTGATGGATTGAAGTTGATACCGGCCGTAGATTCCGAAAGGGTAGACTTGTCGGTCTCGTCATCGATAGCTGCGTTGGTGATGAGGGCTGGATAGTTTCGGCCAGTTGGCTCCCAGTACAATCCGCCTTCAAAGCGGACTTCTGACGCATAGCTTATCACGAGGGTAGCGCCTATGCGACAGTTGCGAAAGAGTACTTTCTCACTGGGTGCATTGATCAAGTACATGCCTGCGCTCGATGCTACTTTCGTACCGTAGGGATTGGTGGTGTTGGTCAATAGCACGTTTTCAATGTACCGTGTTCCCGCTTCCCGATCGTTGTCTTTCATAGTGAGATCGTCCATGAAATACTCGCTCGTGTTGTTGCTGCCGAGATTGAGTTCGGCCTTGGACATAACGCCAGTCCAAGATGGCTGGATCGTCGCTGAAACTTGGGTCCAAACTCCGGCCTTGCAATTAATCTCTGGGCCACTACAAACGGTTGGTAGAAGTGCTCCGGATACGTATATGGTGATAGCTGGAAAAAACTTCTGTTCCACTGCAGGACGTATCCAAACCGACACCGAATAGTTGTGACCTTTGAGAACATGCTGCGTGATGGTTTGGACCGGTGTGTTGATAAGTCCACGAGCGCTGACTCTGCACGAGGCGTTGCCAGATTTTTTCTGTGAAGTGTCCCGTGTTAGGGTGCAACCGATAGATGTCCAACTGTTTAGGTCGACCTCGAAACCACCGTTTGCAATCAATTCGGTACCGCCGGTCGGTAGATCGGTTGCGTTGATGATGACGCTATTGTCTCGATAAAATTTTCCGGCGAAGCTGGTAGAATCCCAAGTGAGGTCCGGCATTTCCATGGGCCAGACGCCTCCCGTGATTGTTCGTTGCTGGAAGCCGCTTCCCTGTATCTGCGACTGTGCCAAGCAGTTCATGTTTACTGTAGGCTCGCCCTGCGTTTTGATTTTTTCTGCGCAAAAGGCCCATTGATTGGCGGTGATGTTGCAATCGTCCAGTGTCATGCGATCGGTTGAATACAATGCGGATTGGCAACCACCATATAACTTCTTTTGGGGTTCCATAAAGGCACGAAACGTTTGTGTGGAGACGCCGACGATTCCTTTCGAAGTGACAATGACGGAATGATTCACGTCATTAGCGAGGTTGCTATCAAGGGGATCCTCTAATTTGATGATGAATCGCCCCCCCGTAGCGAGAACCGTTTTTTCTGTCCCGTTCGTAAATGTGCTGCGCCAAGTCGGACTGCTTTTCATTTGCTGTTGGACATACTCCAGGCCCGCTTTGGCAAGTAGTTGAGCGTTGGTTGCATCGGAGTTGCCGTCGCCGTTGCGGCGTTGTGCACGAATGGATTGAAGACTGGCGATGGCCAAGCAGCTAACAATGAGGCAGCTTCCCATGGCGACGATATAGATGGTACCCGCACGCGAAGAGAGAGTGGTTGTTCGTTGCCGCGACCTTGCGGCCGATGATGCTCTCATCATTATTGCCCCTTAGTTTGCAACGTTCGAGTTTGCGGATTGTGTATCGCTCAAGCCACCGCTGGTCCGGTATCCGTTGAGAGTGCACGCAATAACATTGCCTTGTCTTACGACGATCGTGATCTGAACCACGCCTGTGTAGGAAGCGCTAGTTATTGACCAGTCCGCTACCGTTTTATTTTGGATCGTAGTGGTTCTGCTCCAACCTGTGAATCCGTTGCATACGGTCCCGTCTTTTAGTTTGGGAGGGTTTTCGCTTAAACCGTGGTAGTCATCGACGTCATCATAGAGGGCTCGGGTCGTTCCGCTTTCGCCCGATTCGAGGCCGAAACCACAATCGCATGCTGGATCGCGCAGGGGAAGAGCAGTGATCTCCGTCATGAGTGCTTCGGCGATGGCGAGTCCTCGGATACGGGACGACTCCATGAATTGACTGCGTCGAGAGGATCCGACGGCCGACAAAGAAGCGACCATCAGGATGCCCACGAGCAAAGTCGAAATGGATACCTCGACCTGACTGATACCGTTGCGTCTACAAGGTGTAGTCATTATGGAGTCTCCGGCATCGCTGGAACGCGAACAGAAGTCTCCACGCGTTGCGAGCTTGCACCTACGCTTTGTAGTTGTAAATCCAATCGATTCCAAAACGTGCGCTGACCTGTGTATCCATCGTAGTAGCCGTACGCATAAAATCGCATGTCCCTAGTGTCATTGGATGCCGTCCAGCTTGTTCCTCCGTTGGTGGACGTCAGCAAGTTTGCGTTGGCAGGCATTCCTGTGCTGCATTCGATGTATTGGATAGCAGCAACATCTCCTGTTCCTCCCGCATGCGAGATCGTAATGCACAGAGGAGTTCCCTGTGTCTTTCGGCTGATGGGTGCGATTGGGACGTCCAGCCATTGGTAGTTTGGGCTGAGCACCGATTCCGAAATAGTTAGGTCGGCGAAGACGGGTGCGATCGGCAATTTGGTGGAATCGGATGCCGTAACGCGAATGCGTATGACGCCATCCATATTGGAGTCAACCGAACGAATCATCAAGCGGATTGCACCCAAATCCCATTTGGCCCCGACCGTCGGAACGGTAGGTACAAAGTACTCGCCGATAGCGTTGGTTGCATTGATTTTCAACTCTTTGAATACGCCATTGGATATGGCGTCTAGGGATCGGAGCGTCACAACTTCTGACAGAGCCTGATTGGGAGCGTTGGACGATGCTGCGGATCGAATGCAGGAGATGGTCATCGCACTGATGTCGCTAAACATCTGCTTTGATGATTGCTGATTGTATTTGCACAGGATGGTATTGGCATTGACCCCGGTGCTTCCACCGAATTCGTAGCGGATTTGTTCTGGCAATTTATCTCCATCCCGATCGGGAACCACGAATTCAATATGGCTAGTCGACGTGGAGACAAATGCGGTTGCTGACTCGACATCACTAGCGATTTGAGAAGCAGCGTTGGTTAGACCCAATGTGTTTCGATACAGCAGATCATCTTGTGACTTGCTACGCATCATAATGGTGATCGAGAACGCCATAGCGCCGATCAAGACCGTCGCGGTTGGCAGCGTGATCATCATTTCGAGGAACGTGACGCCTCGACGGTGGGGTGATGGTCTCACTGTATTTTTACCCTGCCTGAGATAGATTCCAGGGTGATCGTTTTAGAGTACCCGCCACAACCAACGGTAATGATGCCTCCCTGATCGGGCATTCCAAAGCGATTGAATTGGATTGCGAGATTGCTGAGGCTTGCAGTTGGGCTTGCTTCCGTCGCTAAGAATTGGACATCGCATTGGAACGGTGCTTGACCGAGCGAGACCACATAGTTTTCACTTGGTTTGTCGAGTGACTTTAGTCCGCTTACCGTATAACTGTCGGAGGCTATCGAAATCGATAGAGAACAGTTTGCGTTGGTTAGTCGGGCTCTACTTTGGGCTAGCGAAAGGTCTTGAGCGATACGGTTCGCGGTGACTTCGGTGCGATAACGCAACTGACTATCTGCGTATTTAGGGATGGCGATCGCAGCAAAGATCCCGAAAGTCAACATCGAGATCGTAATCTCAATGATAGAAATTCCCTTTGATGCATTCCTTTTTAACGCGGGAGTCATAGTGTCCTCCCGTTAAACTGTTGCGATGCTATTGATGGAAAGAGCAATGCGATTCATCAATGGATGGCTTGCGTAGGTGGGATCAGCAAAGGAAATGGGTGGCGTTGGGTGCGTGAAATTGGAAGGGACTTTGATGATCCCGCATTCGAGACATTCCATCAATGCAGCCACGATTCGGGCGTCCCAGGTTGTGCCAGCTTCTGCCTTGAGGATGGACTCGGCGCGTTCGGTTGGCATGCCTCGTCGGTAGGGGCGATCGCTGGTCATGGCGTCGTACGCATCAGCCACTGCGAGTAGGCGTCCAGCGAAAGGAATCGAATCGCCAATCAATCCGGCAGGGTAACCACTGCCGTCGATCGCTTCGTGATGGTGCAATACGCCCGGAAGAACGTAATCCAGTTGCTTGAGGTGCTTAAGAATGGAGTAGCCAATTTCAGGATGCTTCTTGACGATGGCATATTCTTCGTCTGTTAGTTTGCCCGGTTTTCCCAAAATCGAATCAGGAACACCGATCTTTCCGACGTCGTGCAGCAGGCCAGCCATGTAGATTCGTTCGCACTCCTCGGGATCTTCCCCGAGGCGTTCTGCGATAGACTTGGCGTACGCAGCGACTCGGTCGCTATGTCCGCAGGTGTACTGATCTTTTGCGTCGATCGCATTGATGATGGCCCGAACGATTCCGGTCATTAACTCTTCTTGCGTATCGAATAGTTCGATGTTTCTCGCGTGGGAAGCCATGATACTGGCTGCGGCATTGAGCAAACCAGCTTCGAGCGTTCCAAATTGAGCTGCGTTGGGGTCTACCAGATAGGATTGTTCGGGCGGCATCGTGTTCTGCGAGGCCATTTTGTTTGCGGCGACCAACCATCCGTAAACCATATTGCCTTTGGATACCGCGATGACCACGCAGTTACGCAAACCTGGGAACCCGGGTAGATGTCGATCCGTATCCCTCGCGTTCAAAACACGCGGCCCAAGATGCAAAAAGGGTATTTGTTCTTTGAGTAGACGTACGCACTCATCTCGATTGATCGATCCGTCGCCGAGAGCGCCCGATGAGATCAATTTGCATTTGGAGATGTCTGGATTCTCGGGATCTTGAGCTTGATCGGATTTGAAATACAGAATCGACTCTGCGCGAATGACGCGAGCTAGATCGGGTAGGAAACGGGACGCAATCGATCCAACGGATAACTTTGCATCACAAAGGTCCAAATATTCATGCGCGTTTCTGAGCCAGGTTAATTCTTCGAAGTCCTGGGTTACTTGATCGATAAAGTACTCAGTTTGATGCAACGCCTTTGTGGCATCTCGGCGATAGGTCAATGCCTCGACGTGGGCTGCGATCAGAGAGCGGACCAGTTGGTCGTTTTGATCTTGTATTGTCAGTCCTACTACGATGGGAGACACACGATCGAGTGCAGTGTCAACGATGATAGTCAATTGACTATCGCGTCGCAGAAACAAAGGTTGCAACGATTTGGCATCAAAGTACTGGAGTGCGCTTTGAATTCGAGGATCGATTTCTCCTGGCTGGTTTTCTCCGCCAGCTAATCCCCATTCCTCATTGTTTCGCTGCAGTACATGAGCGCGCACGCCCATCGCCGACTCGAGCCTGGAGGCGAGTTCAAATGCGATTTGGAGTTCTGCAAGCGTTAGTGACATCGTTAGGTGAATCGGAGGTAGGCCAAAGTATCGAGGCGATTTATTGGCCAACTATATCTAGCACGTAAACTATGCCGGCTCCGGAAATTTTTTTGAATATTCCATTTGCACCGTGATGAAACGAAACGTAGGTTTCCGCGGCTTGAAAA
>CAIXME010000109.1 GCA_903920425.1 uncultured Pirellula sp.
CGTCCATCCCGCGAAAAAGTAATCGATTGCGGCTCCCCTTCCGGAAAGGGAATCACGCCGAGCAACTGGCCACTTTCGCTGTGATATAGCGAAACTTGAAATTGACCACCCACTGCGACCATGGGAGACCACGGGCTAGCAGCCAGTGCGGAAATCGTAGCCGCTCTCGGTGTAAAGAACGGAGTTTGCTTGACCATGCTCACTGGCAATGGTGGAGCGCCTTCGGGCCGCCCAGCCGATACCACTCCAAGGGCTGCGGCGCTGGCCTTAGGCTTCTTGATAGCGGACCCGCTATTCTCAGGCATCCCTTGATCGATCCACGTCTTTAGAAGATCAATTTTTGCCTGCGGGATCATGTCTTGGTTTGGAGGCATGAACGGCTGCTCTTTATGTGCCGTCAACGCATACAATCGTGATGAATCCAGGTCGCCAGCAGAGACTACTTCACCGCCACTGCCGCCGTTCATGACCGCTTGGTATGTATCCAGTGCGAGTCCACTCTTTTTATCGTTTGCGTTGTGGCATGATGTGCAATGCTCTCGCAAGATCGGCTTGATGTGGTCGTCGAAGGTGATCTTTGCCGGTTCGTCTGCATTGGCTGAAAAGCCGATAGCCGAAGCGATTGCAGAGCAAATGAATAAGCGAAAGCGTTGCATTTTCATGGCGATAAACAAGGTGAAAACTAGTGGTAAGCGTTCCCGTAATAGTCTGCTAACCGACGTTGTCTTGCGACAACGCATGTCTCAAATTAGTGATTGAAAACAAACTCACGGCAATTCAAAATCGCCCAAAAAACGTCATGCAATCCTTGGTGGGTATCAGGCGATTCTGCAACCATTTTGAGCAAGCTTGCTTTCTCTGCATCTGTCGGCTTTCGGCTGAGGCATCGAATGTAAATCTTCTCGACGGTGCTCTCAGTTGATAATCCAGCATCTTTCCATTGCTTCAGCAATTGGCCTTGGTTGATTTTTCCGCTGGTTGTATTCCCGTTGATCAAGTGCAGTGCCTGAGATAGCGATGGATCCGTCGTGGCCTCATCGGCGCAGACAGTGGTTCTGGCGCTACGTCCAAATGCGGTCAAGAAGTAATTGCTCGTTGCCCCGTCAGCGATTTGAACCGCTCGAGCCCCGATAGGAAGTCCGCGGAATTTGTCTTTGGTCTGCGTGACTTGCGATATGCAGTCCAGCAAATTTTCGGACGGGATACGTCGAACTGCCGCGTGCGAATAATTGCGTTCATCCAATGCGTTCTCGCCGTTTGGCGAACTGGATCGCTGGTACGTTGTGGAGTTGCAGATGTCGCGGACAAGCTTTTTCGTATCGAACTTGTATTCGACTAAACGCTTGGCCAACTCATCGAGCAGCTCAGGGTTGCTTGGCGGATTGCTTGCTCGAAAATCGTCCACAGGGCTTACGATTCCAACTCCGGTGTAGTGCGCCCAAATACGATTGGATACGCTTTTCGCAAAGTAGGGATTGTCTGTGCTAGTAATCCAATCGGCCAATACCGCACGACGGTCCTTGCCAGCAGTTTCCGGCGTTGCTCCTCCTAAAAACTTTGGCTTAACGACCGCACCACCCACAGGATGGTTGACTTCTCCACCAAAGCTATTGAACACGAGCAATTGCCTATAGTCTTCGCTTTGCTTGCGGCCTACTTGCGAGAAGAATGCAGCGAAACCGTAATAATCACCCATCGTCCATCGATCGAATGGATGGTTGTGGCACTGGGCGCATTGGGTGCGAATTCCCATGAATACTTGAGCCACGTTTTCGGCTAGTTTCAAACGGTCCGCTTCCACTTGGTAAAAATTCGTGGCTGGGTTTTGGAAAGTACCACCGGTGGCTGAGATCAATTCGCGAACGATTTGATCGATGGGGGTGTTGGACGCAATCTTGTTGGTCAGCCAGTTGTTATAGAGATAAGCCGCTTTGTAACTGACCTCATTCTTGCTCTTGATCATCAAGAGGTCGGCCCATTTCATGGCCCAGATTTCACTGAACTCTTTTCGGTCCAGCAAATTGTCGATCCATTTCGCGCGCTTGTCTGCTTCTGTGTTATTCAAGAAGGCGATTGTCTCTTCTTCGGTCGGCAGAACGCCAGTGATGTCGAGCGTCGAACGGCGAACGAACTCTTCATCGGAACAGACTCCGCTCAACGGTAGTCGTAGTTTTTTGAGCTTGGCCTCAACCAAGGTATCGATGTAATTCCCGATTGGCTCCGTAGGAACGTACTGCAATTGGGCTGGTAGCGCCAAAATTTGGGAGCCGACGGTATGGGTGTCGAATCGAGCCATCACGAATGCCTCACCTCGAACGCCACTTGTGATTTGGCCATCGAAGGCGACAGCAGCGGTGCGTTCGTTATTGGTTGTGAAAGAGGCCAAGTCCCATACGTCTCGCTGTGTTCCGTCCGCATAGGTTGCTACAGCGACTAATCTTTGCTTGGTTGCTTCTCCTTCGATAACCGCTTGGTTGGGATAGATATCCACTTTGCTAACGGCGGGAGGTTTGGTTGCATCCACCGGCGCACCAGCTTGTAACCATGTGAGCAACGTCTGATAGTGTTTGCTGCCTGGCTCGATCTTTTTGCCGCCAGAGTGTTGCACGGCTCCAGTGGCCTTGAGGAGCATCAAGCTTTGTTCGGGGACGGCGAGATTGATTCGGCGAATACCGATCTCGCGAGTGATACGTGTGTAGTCGCCAGCGGGATCATAACCGAACAGGCTTAATCGGAATCCATCTTTACCTCTGGCTGCACCATGGCAAGAACCTGTGTTGCATCCGACCTTGGTCAGCACGGGCATGACATCGCGTTCGAAACTAACCGTGCGTACGACCGATGAATTCGTAATCTCCACAGATGCACTTGCAGACAAGCCTTGCCAGCTCGCTGTTACCTGCGAAACGCCGTCGCCCTTAGGGGTAACGACGAATTGATTAAAGGAGGTCAGTTCAGGATTGGCAAAAGTCCATTGGACCTGGTCGGTAACATCTTGAGTGATTCCGTCCGATCGCGTTGCAACTGCAATCACATGCTGATCATCTGTTTTTGCATGCAGCTTGATAGCCGGTGGGTAAATTGCCAGCGACTGCCATGAAGCCGTTGTTGCCGCGACGGGCAAGGCACTGGCTGGTTGCGGCGCGGCAGCCTGCACGTCATCGGCCGCGTGGATCAGGGAAGCGTTGCCGGTGAGGAAGCAGCATGCGAATGTAAGAACCGTTTTGTAGATTTTCATTACTTGCCTCTTTGCTGTTTCAGTTGTTCAAGACGTGTCAGCGGTTTCGCTGTTGGTGCGGCTGGGGGTGTTGGAGTTGCGGGAGCTGCTGGAGCTGCCGCAACAGCAGTTGCTGGCATGGGAGGTGTGATCGGTACGTCGATTTGAACTTCGCCGTTTCCGTTGGTTTGCGTGACGATTCCTTTGTCATTGGTGACGGTGGCGCGGCAAACGATCGTTTTGTAATTTCCTGCCCGCGTTTCCGCTGGGATTTGGATGGAGAAAACCGCTTGTGTCCCGTCCGCGGCAAAGGGAACTTTCGGAGTAGCCACGGTAGTGCCGGGGGGAATGCCTAAAATTTCCATCTCGATGCTTCCCTCGACGGGGCGTTTTAACTTGGCTTCAATGATGACGTCCACAGGTTTGCCCTGCTCTGCCATGGTCTTTCCAAACTTGAAATCGAACAGAGAGTCTGTGATGTCCACATTCACGACCTCCGAAGCAATCGTAATTGGACCATAGCCGGAATCAGTCGAAGCCATAACCACCAAGGGCCAATTTCGGATGGCAGCGCCATTGTTGGCCGTTAATGGCAGCGCAATCGATACTTGATCACCCGGTATCGTTACCGCGGAAAAGCCAAGTCCCGGCGGTGCACTGAGCAAACGCAGGTTGATGGGCTTGTCGAAGCCAGGGTTTCGCTTGGCATTTACGATCAAATTCAAAGAGCCATTTCGAACCAAGGGGACTTGAGGTTGAACGACCTCGATGTCAAAGGGAACGGGATCTACGATCGAAACGGCGAGCTTGTCCTCGAATCGCCCCCAAACATCCACGTTGTTCTGGCCGCGGATCAGTTGTGTCCGTTGACGCAAAGGACCGGCAATCGTGGTCTCTGGATTGGGCGAGATGCTCGCCAAAAGGTCCACCAATCGACCGGAATTAGGGGCTTGGGCGTCGGCGCGAAAGATCACCGGCATGGTACCCAGGTCAGCGGGGACAACGACGTCGGACTGAGACATGCCCGGAGGCAACTCCGAAGTGGAAATCTTGGATTCCCCCCCAATGAATTTACGAACCACATTGGTCTCGATGGCCATGCGAGCCCCTTTCGGCACGTTGACCACTTGCGAAACGTAACGTTCTTGTTCATTGACTGTGGTGCCTACTTCAGGTGTTTGCAAAAGTATTTCGGCTCTGTACGCAAAGTGCTTTCCAAATCGGCCGAGGTGATCGTAAACACTCAATGCATACTTGCCGTCTTCAGGGACCTTAAAGGCGAGGTAGCTATCGGGCCCGTTGCTATCATCGTTGCCAGCAAGGACTCCTCCGCCCACTTTGTGGACTTGGAAAACCGCATCCACGCCAGAACGCATTGGGGTTCGTGCTCGAACGAAAATCTCTAGTTGTTGATCTTTCTTGGCTTCGAAAACCCAGAAATCGCGATCGTTCTCTATTTCGAGGATTCCGTTAAATGCCACCGGCACTTGTGCCACAGTGGTGATTGCGTTGGGGTCTGCGTTTGGTTCTGTTTCCAACACATTGGCAATCGGCTGGACCCGAACGTAATTCGGTGACGGAGCTTGCAAACCATCCTTTTTGGACCAAACACGGAACGCTTCGTCCGCTTTGGCGGGCATATCAAATGTTTCTTGCCATTGGTTCCCGAGCAAGTCGATGCATGTTGCGGTTAGAGGCTGTCCTGGAGGTCCTCCGCTGGGAATAATGGCGACGGGACGCGGGAAGCCCCCAACGTGCAATCGGTATTTTGCCCGCTCGTTGCCTCCGAAACTGCTCTCGCGAACTTCGATGACGTAGCGACCATCTGCGGGAGCAACCATCGAACAGAGTGAATCCTGTTGCAAGAACACCGAGTCATCGCTCGCTGTTATTTCAAATCGCTTGTCATCATAAATGGCGACATATGGGTCAAAGAAATCGTTCAGGTACGCATGACGCAGTCCCTCTAGTTCAACATTGAGCAGCTGCCCTTGTTTCAAGTCAACGGCGAAGTAGTCGACATCTTCATTCAGGACCACACCGTCGACGGTGCTGTTGTACGGGATCGCCTGGGCTGCCGAGAACTCGCTATTGGGTTCTGTCTCTGCCACCGAGGGCAATGCTGAGACATTGAACAATCGCATGTTGCTCAGGCCGGTGTTGGTCACGACACGGAATGGGACCAAGTCGCAACTTGCGTCGGCAGCAGCAGTGATCGTCGCTTTGATGTTGTTGTCATCCACCTTGGTGATGTTCGTCGCGGTCAAGCCTGGTTGGTAGAATAACAACGCGTTGGCATCTCCAAGCCGAGCACCGGATATGGTCACTTCGACCGAAGAACCTCGCTGAACACCTACGACCGACAATGCGTTTGCTTCGGGCGACGAAGCACTCAG
Source organism: uncultured Pirellula sp. (assembly GCA_903920425.1). GTDB lineage: Bacteria > Planctomycetota > Planctomycetia > Pirellulales > Pirellulaceae > JBKCUI01. The sequence continues at coordinate 5,614 of CAIXME010000109.1, forward strand.
TCGAGGAGCTTGCAGGGTCGCGATACCTGCAAAAGCGATTAACAAGAAGATGAACCTGATCATGTTTTGGGCAAGCGTACGCATTGGCGATTTCAAACTATAGGTGGGAATCAGGGAGAGACGCTGTTCAAATGAAGCGGAAGACGGCAGGCAGGTAGCGCCCTGGTGTTGTGTCGCACCAAGGCGCATCGTGTTGTTTTGAACTCGCGATAGCTTACGCAAGAATGCTTTGGATCAACTTGCCGCCATCGCAGATTTCGATAGGACGGTCGCCGGGAGCCATCAGTTCTTTGTCCGCAACGATTCCCAGCAAGTGGTACATGGTCGTCGCGAGGTCTTCTGGGGATACGGCATCGAAATCTGGTTCCGTAGCGGTTGCGTCGGACGCTCCGTGTACCAAGCCTCCCTTAACGCCCCCTCCGGCCAGCATCACCGAGAATACCTTGGGCCAGTGATCCCGGCCTGCTTCGTTGTTGATTTTGGGTGTGCGTCCGAACTCACTGCTGACCATAACCAGGGTCTTTTCAAGCAAACCACGGGACTCTAGATCCTCGATGAGCGCAGCTAACGCTTGATCCAAAGGTGGCATGTCGCGACGCATTCCAGCTGAAATCTGGTTGTGCATATCCCAGCCGCCGTAGGTGACCGTTACAAATCGAACACCCGACTCCACTAGGCGTCGAGCCATCAGCAGTCTTTGACCGGCAGCATTGCGTCCATATTTGTCACGCAGTCCGTTATCTTCTGCATCGATATTGAACGCCTCGCGTGCCTTGTCGCTGCTGATCAACGAATAAGCTCGTTGGTAGAACGTATCCATCGCCGCGATGTTGTCTGATTTTTGCTTGGATGCAAAATGGGCATTGACCGCTTCCAAGGCGGAGCGTCGACGATCAAAACGTGCAGCATCTACGCCACCGCCCAAGTTCAAGTCCTGGACTTTGAAGCCTTTGTTTGCAGGGTCTGCACCCAAGCTGAAAGGTCCATACGAGGAACTCAAGTAGCCGGTGCCTGCAAATTCATTTGCGGCGTTGGGGACAGCTACATAGGGTGGCAAATTGTTTCGCGGGCCGTACTCATGGCTGACAACCGACCCGAAGCTCGGGAAGATCAAAGCCGGCGATGGCTTGTAACCGGTGAACATATTGTGCGTACCGCGTTCGTGAGCTGCCTCGCCGTGAGTCATCGCACGCAGAATCGTCAGTTTGTCCGAGATCGCAGCTAGCTTTGGAACTGTCTCCGAGAACACATCCCCTGTCTTGGTTTTGATCGTGCCCAACTCGCCGCGGTACTCCAGCGGGCTGTAAGGCTTGGGGTCAAAGGTCTCTTGGTGCGCGATGCCACCGGGCAAAAAGATGTGAATCACACTCTCCGCTTTGGCGTCAATAAAGTCGTAGTGCTTTTGATCTGCCATCGCTTGTCGCGAACGAAACAAGTCACCCATGGTGATTCCGAGGCCGCCGAGCGCTCCCACTGTTAGGAAACCACGACGTCCGAGGGGATTGCCAAGACATCTCATTGTGATGTTGCTCCGAGTATTAAAACGAAATGATTACGAAGTGTATGAGCCGCGTCTGAAAGAGTTTTCCAATTGGGAAATCTCTGTTAATGGGTGGGATTATTGGTGGCGACGAACCATAGGTAGGTGTGCCGGGAGGGAAACCGCATTATAGTGCGTCAGATCCCAAGTTTGTATCCATATCCAAAGCAAAGTCCCTTGATTTTTACTGATACGTCCTCCACAAAAGCGTTCAGAATGACCGTTGTGTCATCAATTCGAACGCGTCTGCTGTTGTCAAATCGATCCGCTCGTTCGAATTCAGATCAACGCATTAGCATTAGCTGGCTCGATAGCAGGTGCGATTTGGCCTTGGAAGGCGTTGGCTTGGCTTGCAAAATTGGTCCCGCAGCAAAGCAACACCCAAATCCAACAAGCAACATTTCCATGGAACCCCTTCTCTCAGCGATTTTCATGCCAGTTTCTGCGTCAAACGCTGAACCTAAAGCAGTTCCCCTTTTTGGATACGTGACAAAGTGAGCGGTTCTGGACCCAATCCCTACCAACCGGGAAACGAACAGGCCGGCTCTAAGGCAGAGCGATCGACGTCGCCTCGCAAGGCCGCGATCCTCTTTATCATGGTTACGGTGATCCTCGACGTCCTCTCGCTGGGACTGATCATCCCCGTGGGGCCGAGATTGATCGAGGAACTCCTGAAAGGGACCGGCAATCCGAGCGACGCAGCCTGGTACGTCGGTTTGTTTGGAACCACCTGGGCCTTCATGCAGTTTTTCTCTGCGCCGATTATGGGGGCTCTATCGGACCGTTTTGGTCGTCGTCCTGTCCTCTTGATTTCTGCATTTGGACTTGGATTGGACTATATCCTTTTGGCCCTCGCCCCCAACCTTGCTTGGCTTTTCGTTGGGCGCGTCATCACAGGAATCACCGCCGCTAGTTTTTCGACAGCCCAAGCGTACATGGCGGACGTAACGCCACCGGAGAAGCGTTCTATTGCCTATGGGATGTTTGGGGCCGCATTCGGGCTCGGTTTCATCTTGGGGCCGGCGCTGGGTGGTTGGCTGAGCGATATCGATTTGCGGCTACCGTTTTGGGTTTCTGCAGCGTTAACGCTGGCGAATGCGTTTTACGGGTTCTTCTTGTTGCCAGAATCGCTTCCGCCTGAAAAGCGAAGTCCATTTCGGTTGGCTCGCGCGAACCCGTTTGGGTCGCTGCAATTGCTTTTGTCGAAAACGGGTTTGCTGCCGATGGCAATCACGCTTTTCCTCTATCAATTGGCCCATCAAGTATTTCAGAACATTTTTGTGCTCTATACCAAGGATCGATTTTCCTGGACAGGCACGACCGTTGGTGCGGCACTAGCAACCGTTGGTATCCTCAATTTTATTGTGCAGGGTGGCTTGATCCGCCCAGCAATGAAGCGGTTTGGCGAGCGAGCACTCGTCTTTATCGGCTTGACCGGTGGGATCGTAGGTTTCGCTGCGTACGCTAGCGTCAGTACCGGCACCATGTTCTATCTGAGCACCGTGGTGTTTTCGCTGATGGGGTTCTTTAGCGCGTCGATCCAAGGAATCATGTCCAAGCAGCTTGGGCCGGGTGAGCAAGGGCAGCTTTCAGGTGCGAATAGCTCGCTCAACGGGATTTCTGGAATGATCGGCCCGTTCTTGTTCACGACCGTCTACTCCTGGACCATGCATTCCGATTCTGGAACCTATTGGCCTGGAGCTTCGTTCGCACTCGCGTCTGCGATTCTCGCGTTAGCTCTCTTGCTCGCAATCATCTATGTGCCTCGCCCGATAGCGGCGACCGAATCGACCTAACGGTCCATCGTAACTCCCTACCATTGATACGCAATGAATATCGAACTACAGTGCGATACGACAGAGCAACGACTCAACGACCAAGCATACGGCTTGTGCAAATCTGCGATCGGTCATGCCGATGCTTGGAGAATCCAGGTGCATCGTCTTGTTAATGGTGCAACCATCTTGGATTTCGGTGTGAACGCCAAGGGAGGGATTCTGGCTGGCCAAAATTTGGCGCGTATCTGTATGGCCGATCGAGCCAAAATTACGGTTCACCCCAACAAGGACTCAATGGGGCCATGGCCCATCATTCAAGTTGCGACCGACGATCCTGTGCATGCATGCATGTCGGCACAGTACGCCGGATGGCCCGTGCAGAAAGAGAAATTCTTCGCAATGGGTTCCGGCCCAATGCGCACCAAGCGTGGAAAAGAACATATTCTCAAGACACTCAATGTGTCGGACACGAGCTCCTACGCAGTCGGTGTCTTGGAATGCGACTGTATTCCTGACGAATCGGTTTGCGAGATCATTGCAGCAGAGTGCGCTGTGGATGTCAAAAACGTCACCCTGTGTGTGGCCCCAACCCGTTCGATAGCTGGCACGCTCCAAGTCGTAGCACGAACCGTGGAAACATCGTTGCACAAGCTCTTTGAGCTAGGATTCGACTTGCAGTCGATTGTGTCCGGTTATGGATCGGCTCCGATGCCTCCCCCTGCCATCGATTTCGTGAAAGGAATCGGTCGAACCAATGATGCGATTCTC
>CAIXME010000110.1 GCA_903920425.1 uncultured Pirellula sp.
ATTTCGCGCTCAAGCCTGCCAGTTGCATCACTCCGCTTGGACCGATGGTTTGCAATGATTCCGAAATCAGCACCTTGGACACGTTGGTCTCGGTGTTGGTCAAACGCACGGTCAGTTTTCCTTTCAGATCCCCATCGGTTTGGCGTTCACCAAAATGGCTGAGACTGAGCTCGCCTTGGAATTGTTCGCTGCGTCGGAAGCTTCGACGATCGTGGTCGGTCTTCAGAAGGATGCAACTTGACCGATGCCAATTCCATTGCTCGGTATCCCACTTGGCTCGCCCCTGAAAGTCCAACAACCCCATTCCCGCAAATGGAAAATCGCGAAGCACGGAAACGACATACCCTCCATGGGGAACTTCGCGGCGATAGGCCTCGATCTGGAATTTGCGCATCGACATGGCATACGCGAGCGAATCGCGATCCAAGCTCTGCATCGTCTCCGCTCCCATGTCTTGTGTCCGTGCACTCAACCATTGGCCGTTGGCATCGATAAAATTGGGCAACCAAAAAGGTCTACTCTCTCCCACATCTCGGAGCAACGATGCTGGCGAAGCCCAGGTGTCAGCAGCGATCGCCTCACCTAACACGAGTGGCTTGGTACCATTGGATTCAATATGTTTCTTTAGCCGGTCCAGCGTATTGACCCACGTATGATTGTTGCCGTATGGATGATCATCGTAAAAATCGTGAACGCGATTCCATTGAATCCAACTGCTATCATCTTCGACAATGGAGCCAGGAATCATTTGATGGCATAAGTCATACAACGAACGAATGACTTGCAGGTCGGCACTCGGGCCCGTTTCACAGGTCAGGCTTCGCAATACGATCGACGGGTGGTTTCGATCTAAATGAAAAAACTCAGTGAATTCGTTTCGCAGCGTCGGGAGTTGATCCTGGCTCCAGCGAGAATGCCATGTCGGGTATTCAACCCACGACAACAACCCCATTTCGTCCGCCATATCCAGGTAACCGCGAGGCGGAACCCACAAGCAAAACTTCATCGTATTGAATCCATACGCACGAATCTGATCGATTTCGGCTTTCCAATCCGATGGGTCGATGGAGGGTGCAGTACTGGGTGGTGCGTATCCCCAATTGAGCACGCCTCGAATCTGCAGCGGTTGTCCATTGAGCAGCAATCGATCGCCGTCCACTTTGATCTCGCGGAAAGCAGACCGGCAGGCTACTCGGTCCATCAAAACAATCTTTTGCACCTGAGAACGCTCCATTGCGATCTCCACATCGTAAAGAGCAGGAGAATCGGGGCTCCACAGACGATGCTTTGGAACAAGAACAGAGTGAGAGATCAATAACGGCTGCCCCGAACTCAGCAATTTTTTCATGGCCGAGTCGAGGGGATAGAAAGACTCTGCAACGACCTGGGATGGCACGCCTTGAGATGTCTGTGCATTCCGCTCGCGAACGCGAATGGCCACGCGGTCAGGCAGCTCTTTCGCCATCGACTTTCCCAATACAGGAATCTCAAATTGGATATGTCCGGAAGCGATGTCGCCAACGGCCATCAATCGATCGGTGTCGACGTGAATTTCCGGAACGATCTCGAGCGAAACGGGCTGCCATAAGCCACCAAAGTGGGGTGCAAAAACCGGCAGAAACCCTTGTGAGTTATGCCCTACCAGTTCGTCCACGCGAATAAGAATTTCGATCCCTTCGCCTCCCTTTGCTGCTCGTACCATTTCGGTGATATCGCAAACCAAAGGAGTCCAACCGCCAAGATGTTTCCCCACGACCGTTCCGTTGCAGCGAACCTCGACCGCGGTGGCGGCGGCCTCTAAACGCAAAAGTATCGACTCTGTGTCGGAGGCACCGATGGCCGGCAACGATCGGCGATACCAACCCACACCGTTAAAATCTTCCCCTTCGTGTTGCTCGAACGGGGCCGGCAATGTGATCTCTTTCCACTCCTGATTCGCATCGCGCCGAAACTCCCACGGCCCCACCAAGGAGATTTGACGTCGCACCGTGTCCCCGCTTGCGAATGCGTTTTCGGTCAGAGGCGTGCCCCCGAAACCCAGCATCCACACGATGGCAAAAAGAACAAAGGAAGTTCGGTACATGATCAAAAGAGCTCGATTCTGACAGAGTATGGCGTCGCTTCAGTGTACTTGTAGGAGCTCGTGAGCACAGCACATGGCCAATTCCATGTCGCTTTTCGATCAAACGGCTCAGAGACAGAACGGGTTTGCTCCGATATATTGGATATACCAATCTCAATGAGACAAAGACGAACAAGCGAGCCGGTAAGCCGACACCTCGGCACCGAAACGCCTGATCCACCACGAATCGAACATTTGCATGGTTGCTGTCGAACAATACTTAAAGCCCGAGCTTGCATCGCAGATCAAACGCCTGGATCTTCGAGCGCAAATGATCGTTCGAGGTTTTTTGCAAGGAATGCATGCCAGCCCCTACCATGGCTTCTCGGTAGAATTTAGTGAGCACCGCAGGTACTCGCATGGGGACGACCCAAAGGACATCGACTGGCTGGCCTACGCCAAAACGGACAAGTACTACGTTAAGAAATTCGAGTCCGAAACCAACGTGTCCGGCTACCTGGTGATGGACCTGAGCCAATCGATGGGCTACACGTATCGCCAGCAATTGACCAAATTTGATTATTGCATCTGCCTAGCCGCAGCCTTGTCCTACTTGATGCTCATGCAACAGGACCCGATCGGGCTGGTCACCTTTGACAAGAAGATACGGGGCAGCATCCCTCCGAAATCTCGGCGTAGTCAGTTTTCTGCCATTCTGAGCCAGCTGACGAAGTTAAAGACGGCTGGAGAAACGGAGTTGCGAGGCCCGATCATGCAATTGGCGGCCATGTTGCGTCATCGTTCGCTCGTGATGTTGATGAGCGATCTACTGGCCGATGTGCAGCCAACTCTGGACGCAATCCGTATGCTGCGCCATGCCGGTCACGATGTCATCGTGTTCCATGTGCTCGACGAAGCGGAAGTGACATTCCCGTTCGATGGGTTGGTGCAATTGAGCGATCCTGAATCTGGTCAGTCTCTCAGCGTCAACGCAGATGACATCGGCCAGGAGTATCGCGAGAACATCCGCAAGTTCCGTGACGAACTGAAGCGAGGCTTTAACGAGAGCCGCATCGATTATGTGCCATTAGACACGAGCATGCCGTATGACAAAGCGATTACGGAATATTTGCTCAGTCGTCGTAATCGCTTTTAGTTTCGGAGCGCGCGAGCAATGACATTTCTGCACGCTTCCCTTTTGCTTGGCGCCGTGTTGGCAGCTGTCCCTATCGCATTGCATTTGCTCGGTCGGCGACAGCCCAAGCCTATCGTATTCCCAGCCATTCGGTTCGTTCGACAAACCGCAATCAACGCGCAGCGAGGCTGGTCGATCAAACGATGGCTGCTGCTGGCGTTGCGAGTACTGATCATCCTCTTGCTCGCATTCGGGCTAGCGTCGCCGCGAGTTCAAAGCGGACTCTTCGCGACCTACATCCTGATCGGGGTTATTGGCGTATTCGCTTTGTTGGCATCCGCCGTTGCGTTGACTGCGTTTGGGTCAAAACGCCCGTGGCAGATTACAGCGGTTGCAAGCGTGCTTTCCGTGTTGCTATGGCTGGTTAGCGGTGGATGGCTTGCGATGACATTGATGTCTGGCCAAGCGGTACCCATCCCAACAGCCTCCGGTCCCATTTGCGCTGCCGTCGTCATCGATACGTCACCCGCCATGGGATATCGTTACCACAATGCCACTCGTCTTGACGCAGCCAAAGAGATGGCAACATGGCTCATGGATCGATTGCCCATCGGCAGCCAGATTGCCATCGTGAACAACGACTCCGGAGTGCGACTCAATCAAGATCGCATCTCCGCGAATCGGCTTCTTGATCGCACGCAGGTCGAGGGCAAGGCAACGAATTTGATTCAACGAATCAGTGCTTCGATCGACGCGCTCAGAAAAAGCGAACTGGAACGGCGCGAAATCTATGTCCTCACCGATATGTCCGCGCCCGCATGGCGAGATGCGGACTCCTCCGATATCGCGGCCAAGCTTGAGAAGAACGAAGAAGGGAAAGGAGTAGTAGGTGAAAACGTACTGCTACAGATTATCGATGTTGGGGTACCTCCCAGTGAAATCAAGAATTGGTCTCTCAATAATTTTAAGTTGAGCCAGCAAACGGTCACGCCGGGTTCCAACGTCACCGTGTCTGGCGAACTGCAATCGCACAAAGGTTCTGGAACCCAACAAATCTATGTCGAACTCGTTGTCGAAAACGTTGATCGCAACCTTCAAGCCAATGACGGCAAACTATCGGCACCCACCACGAAGGTAATCGATCGACAACTGGTAGAGGTAACCGACGGCGGTGCGTCTCCCTTTAAGCTCTCTTTTAAAGATCTCACCGAAGGCACCAACCACGCAGAACTTCGCACGACCAGAACGGACCCTCTGGAAATCGATAACGTTATTCATTTCTCAATCGATGCACGGGTACAGGGCCAAACGTTAGTGGTATGCGATAACCCAACCGATGGGCAGTTGGTTTGCTTGGCGATCGACCCAGAATCGGCACCGACCGTTAGCAATGCCAACGCCAAAGAGACGAAGCCCAAATTTCGCGAACCACGATTCAAACTAGAGACGTCAGCTCAGCTCGCCGCAGCCGAACTTGGACGCTACTCGAGCGTATTGCTTTACAATCCATCGAGCATCTCCGCCGACGCGGCTGACAAACTGACCAAGTGGGTAGAGCAAGGCGGTGGCCTGATGATTGTGTTGGGTTCGGGATTTGATTCTGCAGAATCGATGATGAACAGTCCGATCGCCAGCCTGCTGCCCGGCAGCGTCAAACGCCTCTCGCGCCGCGCCATGACGGATCGCTCGATCAGCTTATCGCCATCGACCAAAAACCATCCAATATGGAACATCTTCGAACGCCCGATCGATGAAATCCCCTGGGTTAATTACGCTGTTTTTTATCACTGGGATATCGAAGAGCTTGCTGGCGACGCTTCCGCTTTAATGCGATTTACAGAAAGCGAGCTACCCGCGGTGGTGGAGCAATTGCGAAAGAAAGGTCGCATTTTGACGTTCGCTTTACCGTACCCTGAGCCTACAGGTCACGCAGGGGATGCGATATGGAGCGAGCTCTATCAAGATTGGCCTGGCTATGCTTTGTTTCAAGGTTCGATACGGTACCTTTCCGCCTGGGACAAGCAACAATTGAACTACATGGTGGATGAACCAGCAGCTCTCGATAACAACGCTGCTCAGTACCCACCGATATACCTGCTCTATAATCCTCTCAATGAAGAGGCGAGAGTCGAAGCGAATGACGAGTCGCTCGTATATTCGTTCACGCGGTACCCAGGGCATTATCGATTGCGAGGATCCAGGCCGCAGGGACCAGTCGTTCGTGGGTTCAGCGTCAATGTGAATCGCCAAGACATATCGCTCGATCGCATCCCAGTAGCCACCATGGACAAAGCTTTTGGCAAAGATGCTTATCGATTAGCCAAGGAACGCGACGAGGTACAGTCGTCACTTGGTGAAGGGCGTTACGGACGAGATCTTGCACCCTTCTTGCTTGTTGTTTTTGTGATGGTGATCATGGCAGAGCAAACCATGGCCAGTCGGTTTTACGCTAACTCAAAACGAGGTGCGTAATGGACTGGACCTTGTCACCTGTTTTTGGCAGCTACCTACTAGTGACTCTCGCTGCCCTGGGGTTACTCATTACGTTGTACTTGGTACGTGAAACGGGCAGGGTTACGCGAGGGCAATCGGCAATCCTGTGGACACTGAGGCTGCTCATGTGTCTGATCATCATTCTCGTGCTTCTCAAGCCGGGCATCACCTTTACGCGCCAAAGCACACCGCGAGGGACAATCGCTGTCCTGATCGATGCAACTGCGAGCATGCAACTCCCGTCGGGCGAAGGCAAAGCGACACGATGGCAAACCGAGCAATCGATTTGGGAGTCGCTATGGAATGCTCGCGAGCAACTCGGCAAAGACATAACGCTCGTTCCCTATCTTTATGATTCCACGCTGCGTCCATTGGGTGGCGAAAACGGAGCGGGCCTGCTGGGACCAACGGCCAACAAGCTTCCGGAACGCCCCGAAGGATTTTCTACGGATATCGGTGGACCTCTGAATCAACTCATGTCCGCTCCTTTGGATGCACCCCTGTCGGCTGTCGTATGGATGGGGGACGGATCGCAAACGCATTCACCATCTGGGGCCGATGCTCAACAAATGGCCCGTCGGCTCGGACAAATCGACGTACCGCTTTACCTCATCGGAATCGGTCCACGTGCCGACAGCGAAAGCGCGCAGGATTTAGCCATTGAGGAAGTGCCAGAACAATTGGATGCGTTCACCAAGAACCCGGTCAACGTCAAAGGCATACTGCGGTGCCGCGGTGTCGCCAACCGCGATCTGATCGTCAAATTGCTGATGATCCAACCCGGCAAGCCTCCGCGCGAGCTCTCATTGAATCGCGTCCGTCCAACGAAGCAAGATCAAGCGTTACCGTTTCGATTGCCTTTGGTGGTCGACGAACCAGGCGCATATGAATTGGCGGTGAGGGCAGAACCGGTTGCAGGTGAAGCGGTATCCGAGAACAACGAAGCGACCGTATATTTGAATGTGCGAGGCGGTGGAGCTCGTGTGTTGTATATCGAAGGAGAGTCTCGACACGAGCTTCGGTTCGTCAAGGCGGCTATATCCGAGAGCAGTGACCTACAGATGTTCACCCGATGGATCGCAAAGCCTCCTCAACCCGATGAAAAATCGGCTCCGTCAGGCTACACATGGCCCGTCGATCTATCGCGCGAGCTCTCCGATGGGGTATACGATTGCTTTATCTTGGGCGACATCGATTATGCAGCCATTGGACCAAACGGGGCCAACGCTATCGCAGACCAAGTTAGAAAAGGGGCGGGCTTAATCACCTTAGGCGGCTACCATGCATATGGAGCAGGCGGTTGGGACCAGTCCGCGATTCGCGATGTGCTGCCAGTCAACATCAGCGGGCAACGACGTCAAGAACTATACAAGCCCGTCGATCTACAGAACCATCTCCCAGGGCCCATTCAAGTGGTGCCAGTGGGCGCCGATGAAGTACTGCAAATCGATTCTGCTGAAAAAAATGCAGCCACCTGGGCTCAACTGAAGCCCCTTTTGGGTGCAAGCCGTTGGGATGGGGTCAAGAAAACACCGGGTACCGTATTGCTCGCGCAAAGCCCCCAGAAACAACCTCTTATCGTCAGAGGACAAGCCGATCAGGGTAGGGTCATCTCGCTGGCGTTTGACTCCACGTATCTATGGTGGCGTCAAGGAAAAGCCAACGAGCATAAAGCGTTTTGGCGCAAGCTGGTGTATTGGTGCTTGCGGCGAGAAACGATCGAAGAAGGCATGCAATTAACCATGCCGCAACGTCGCTTGTTCCTGCAACAACCGACCGAAATGATTTTGCAGTGGAATGGCGGTACCAATGTCGTCGAGATGCCGAAAGCGATCCAGCTTCATCTTTGGAAAATGGACGATGGGAAAACCAACGGCGGCAAAGATCAAGACCTAGGCGAGTTTCCGCTAATTCGCCGGGATGCAACCACGATGCGAGCTCAATTCTCGGGCGCCAAACAAGGAGGCAGATACGAATGGAGAGCCAGCGTCGCAGGCAGCAAAGGTCAAACCATCGAGGCAAAGTTGCCTTTTGTCGTGATCGACCAATCGGTTGAAACGATGCAACCGATGCCGGACTGGCTGTTGCTGAACCAGATGGCAAAACTAAACGCTTCGGCTGGCGGAGCCTTGGTCGCACCCGAGCAAACCAACGACGTGGTTCAGCAGATACTGGACCGTCGCAAGCAGTCTTCGCAGACGGCCATCGAAAACAGGCGGCTTGGTGAAGGCATCTTGGATACGTGGACAGCGTTTCTTTTGCTTGCCGGAATCTTGGTCGCGCAGTGGTCGCTGCGCAAAAAGTGGAATTTGCCCTAGAGCAACGGACGCCCGCGACGAGCTGGGTAGTCCATGGCGTCGCCGCGACTTGCGTGGTGCCTCCTTCTTTACATCGCTGCAACCCTCGCAATCGTTGCAAGCGGTCCCCCATACTAGCCCTGCCCCATCTGCGGCGGACGGGAAATGCAATCCGTTCATGACGTGAGCTAGATTTGGATCGCGCCTTCGTTCTCTTCCTTTCTCGGAAAACGCAATGAACAAAATTTTCCACTCAACATGGTTTGCTATTCTATTGGTCATCGGAGCAGGAGTCGCAGTCGCAAACAAACGGATTGGCCGCCAAAATCGTGCCAACGAAGCAGCCACACGAGACCGCATCCAGTCGGAGGTTAGCCAATCGATCAGCGGACTAAAAATCGAGATGAAACCCTTGAGCCAAGCAGGCGCGGCCGAGTAATGCATGGCCATGCACATCTTTGTCTCAACACATGCATATGTTGGGTGATGTTGTTCTGCTCGACTACCATCGCAGGAGGGGCAGAACCGTTTCGTATCCAAATTCTCGATCAAAGCAACCAATGGCCTGTACCTTTGGTGGAGTTGCGGACAACGCATCATGTGCGATTGGTTAGCGATAACAACGGCTACATCGCATTCGATTTACCGGAGCTGATGGGTACGGAGACTTGGTTTGATTTATCGGGAAATGGCTATACCGTACCCGAAGATGGATTCGGTTATCGCGGAGTACGCTTAACACCGAGACCGGGCGAACAAGCCACCATTCATGTCCGTCGCGAGTTCCCAGCGAAGCGACTGGGCCGAATCACTGGTATTGGACGTTTCGCCGAATCGCAAAAGCTGGGGCATGCTTATGAGAACGCAGAACAACCAGTGCTTGGTTGCGATAGTGTTCAGAATGCGATCTACCAAGACAAGCTGTTTTGGATTTGGGGCGATACGACGATCGCTTCGTATCCGCTGGGAATCTTTAACACGCTGGGCGGAACGACAGACCGCATACCTATCCCGACGTACGCTCCGCCGGTCCGTTTGGAATACGATTACTTTTGCGACGATCGCGATCGAATTCGAGGTGTTGCCAACATTCCTGGCGATGGCCCTACGTGGCTAACCGGCCTTGTAACGTTATTGGACGCGGAAAAGCGTGAACACCTCGTCGCTACGTACCAGAAGATTGAGCCACCGTTAACGGTATACGAATACGGACAATGCGAGTGGGACAAAGACGTCGCCCAGTTCCTTCCAACGCGGGTGCTTTGGTCGGCGAGCGAAAACAGAGAGACCAAGCCAGCATCACCGCAGGGACACGCTGTCCATTGGCAGGACGATCAAGGGAAAGCCTGGATCCTTTTTGGAGAGCCTTTCCCCACGTTGCAGATCCAAGCGACTTATGAATCATGGCGAGACCCGGCCAGTTGGGTCACGATGGAATCGCAAAAGCGCGTTCCCATCGCGGAAACTCCGCAAATGCGTGGGGCTCAAAGCAAGACCGGGATCGAGGTCCATCGCGGTTCGATTGCATGGAGTGCGCACAAGCAGAAATGGGTTGCTATATTCACTCAAATGGCAGGTGAGAAATCGTATTTAGGTGCGATCTGGTATGCCGAGTCACCAACTCCGTTTGGTCCATGGTCCTCAGCAGTTCAAGTCGCATCGCATGACCAGTACTCCTTTTACAATCCGCTCATCCATGCCGAGTGGACCGAACCAGAGGGCTCCATTCTGTTATTCGAAGGGACGTTTACTAAAACGTTTTCCGACCATGCGGAAGCTTTGCCGCGCCATGAGTACAACCAAGTCCTTTACCGACTGGACTTGAGCGATCTACCGCATTGATGCGGACCTGATCTACCGATAGCGAGAAGTCTTTGACCCGTTCGGCGCAACACAGGCCACTATACGCCGATATCTTCGTTCCAAAGTTCTGGGCGGCAATCAATGAAATGCCGCATCAGTTCGATACACTCCTGGTTGTTTTGGATTTCGAGTTGGACACCGCGTGAACGCAGATACGCTTCCGGTCCTTGGAACGTCTGGTTCTCGCCGACGACGATACGAGGGATGCGGTATAGCAAAGCTGTCCCGCTGCACATATCGCACGGTGAGAGGGTGGAGTACAGCACGGCACGCTGGTAGTCGCGAGCCAGCAATCGCCCTGCATTCTCTAGGCAATCCATTTCTGCATGGAGAATAGCGCTCGACTTTTGAACACGTCGATTATGTCCACGTCCGACGATCACGTTATCGATGACGAGGACCGAACCGATCGGAATCCCACCTTCGTCAAGTCCTAATTTAGCCTGTTCGAGGGCCGCTTGCATGTACTCATCCAAGATAGTGCTCACACAAAAAGATTTCCGAAATTTTGATTCGTGACCAAAGGTGTCACGCGTATGGTTCACATTTTCTTAACCCTAGCGGCAACCGTAGTTTAGCGACAGCGGGTAGACGGAAAAAGCCAACGCCGGTTTTTACGCCGTTGATTCCAAAGCTCTAACTGGCAAGCGTTTGCGCGCTACAAAAAGGAAAATTTGACACGGCTTGTGGATTCGATACACTGCACCTTCATGACGCAACATGTTGTGTCCTCCAACCGCTACTATACTACCTATAGTGGTTGTAGGCACACATTGGGCTAGCGAAACGGATGCCGTATTCGACCGGGCAATCGTTACGTTGGTAATGTGTCGGAAGCTTTTTCCTTTGGGTACGATACCCCGGTCGCAATGGAATTTTCTTGAATCAATAGCAAGGCAGCTAGACAGGTCGCGGGACCCCATCGCTGCTTTCAAACGCATCACCACACATCGGCACTTTTCGAGGAGTCTTACGAGCGAATGGCAACAGTAGAAATGGGACGCGAGCGTCGGAACAAGTCACGCACGACGCACGAAGCGCGTGGCGATCGCAGTGGACTAAAGATTGAAAGCCGTTTCTGCCCTACGCACGTGGCAGATCCGTTTGATTCGGTTCAGTGGGAAACTCGTAGCGCTGCAATCAAAGATGAGAACGGCAAGGTTCTCTTTGAGCAAACCAATTGCGAAGTGCCAGCCGACTGGAGCCAATTGGCAACCAATGTCGTGGTGAGCAAATATTTCTATGGCGATCCTACCAACACAGAAGAGCGTGAATACTCCGTTCGGCAATTGATTCACCGCGTGACTCGTACGATCACGGATTGGGGAATTGCAGACGGCTACTTCGATACAGCCGAAGATGGCGAGCGTTTTTATCGCGACCTAACTTGGCTTTGCTTGAACCAGCACGGTTCGTTCAATTCCCCGGTTTGGTTCAATGTCGGTTTGTATCAGCAGTACAACGTGACGGGAACCAAGTGCAACTGGCACTACAACGTGGAATCGGGAGAAGTCGAGCAACCCGAGAATCCGTACGAGTACCCACAAGGCTCCGCATGTTTCATCCAAAGCGTAGATGACAACATGGAGGACATCATGCGCCTCGCAACGAGCGAAGCGATGCTGTTCAAGTTTGGATCCGGAACCGGTACAGACCTTTCCACCATCCGCAGCAGTCGTGAAAAGCTGTCCGGTGGCGGAAAGCCAAGCGGACCATTGTCGTTCATGCGGGTATACGACCAAATTGCGGCTGTCGTCAAATCGGGTGGCAAAACCCGTCGCGCGGCCAAGATGCAGTCGATCAAGGTCTGGCACCCAGACATTATGGAATTCATCGAGTGCAAGTGGAAAGAAGAACAGAAGGCCCACGCGCTGATCCGCGAAGGCTACGAATCGAACTTCAATGGCGAAGCGTATTCCTCGGTAATGTTCCAGAACGCCAACCTTTCGGTTCGTGTGACGGATGAGTTCATGCAGGCGGTCTCCGATAACAAAACGTGGAAGACACGTTGGGTTAGCGACGCATGCGAAACCGAACCGCCAACCTACCAAGCCAAAGACATTCTAAAGCGAATGGCTGAATGCGCATGGCACTGCGGCGACCCAGGTGTGCAATACGACACCACCATCAACAAGTGGCATACATGCCCTAACAGTGGACGCATCAACGCCAGCAACCCATGCTCGGAATACATGTTCCTGGACAACACAGCTTGCAATTTGTCCTCGATCAATTTGATGAAGTATCGTCGCGCTGATGGCAGCTTCGACGCCGAAGGGTTCACTGCAACCTGCCGCTTGTTCTTCATTGCACAAGAGATTTTGGTGGACCACGCTAGTTATCCAACAGACCGAATCGCTCACAATAGCCACTTGTTCCGACCACTGGGATTGGGCTATTCCAACATCGGTTCCTTGATCATGACCAGCGGAGCTCCATACGATTCGCCAGCTGGTCACTCCATGTGCGGCGCAATTACCGCTCTGTTGCATGGTGCAGCCAATTTGACCAGTGCCGAAATCGCCGGTGTGGTTGGCCCATTCGCTGAGTATCCAGACAACGCTGAACCAATGTTGCGAGTAATGCAAATGCACCGCAACGCAGTGGAGCAGATCGATTCTAGCGGACCTGCATACCTCAAAGATGCAGCACGTAACTTGTGGGACAAAGTCCTCGAGCTCGGCGGACGCAATGGATTCCGTAATGCTCAAGCAACCGTGCTGGCACCAACCGGCACCATTAGCTTCATGATGGACTGCGATACGACCGGGGTTGAACCCGACATTGCACTCGTCAAATACAAGCAATTGGCTGGTGGCGGTATGCTCAAGATCTTGAATCGCTCAGTTTCGCTCGGCTTGCGAACATTGGGATACAGCCCTGAGCAAATCGTCGATATCGAAAAGTACATCAGCGAACAAGACACGATCGAAGGCGCACCGCACATTCAAGACGAGCATTTGCCCGTATTCGATTGTGCGTTCACTCCGGCCAATGGTACTCGCAGCATCCGATGGCAAGCTCACGTCGAAATGATGGCAGCCGCACAACCATTCTTGTCCGGTGCTATCAGCAAGACCGTGAATATGCCAAACGACAGTACCGTCGATGACATTGCTCAAGCCTATTTCTGGGGTTGGGAACTAGGTCTCAAGGCAATCGCCATTTATCGTGACGGATCCAAGCAAAGTCAGCCCCTTTCAACCAAGAGCGAAGGCAAAAAGGCCGAAGAAGCAGCGGCCGCTGCCGTCGTTGAAAAGATTGTGTACAAGCCACGTCGCGAGCGTCTACCAGACACTCGTAACTCGGTTACGCACAAATTTAGCATCAGTGGACACGAAGGATACATCAACGTCGGCCTCTATCCAGACGGACGACCAGGCGAAGTGTTCATCACGATGGCTAAGGAAGGAAGCACTATCGGCGGATTGATGGATAGCTTTGGTACGGCTACCTCCATCTCGCTGCAATACGGCGTGCCTTTGGAAGTATTGGTCAACAAGTTCAGCCACACACGATTTGAACCGATGGGTCACACCACGAACCCAGACATTCGCATCGCAAAGAGCTTGGTCGACTATATTTTCCGATGGCTCGGTTTGACTTTCCTGGACAGCTATCGGGAAGAGCAAAAGGCGAAATCCGAAATGCTCGCTCCGAAGACGGAAGTGGTAGCTGCACCGAAACCAAAGTCCAGCGTCTCTTCGACGCCCGTCAATGGAAACGGTGCCGACGTAGCAACCCCAACCAACGAATATACCAAGGCACGATTCGTTGGAATTGGAGACCGAATCTCATCGCCGACATCGAGCAATGGACAATCGTCCAAAGCCGACTCACGCGATGGCCAATTCGCAGGTTTCCAAAGCGATGCACCGAGCTGCGACAGCTGCGGTTCCATTACCGTTCGAAATGGAAACTGCTACCTGTGCCACAACTGCGGCAACAGCTTGGGTTGTAGCTAACCCAATATCAATGTTCGGTTTCAGCTGATCGATTCACAAGCCAAGGATTTTCCTTGGCTTGTTTCATTTGTGCTCCTAACAGCAGGGCCTTTTGTTCTGTTTACAACCCGAAGCGCTAGTTTTGAAGTTGCGCTTTTTGTATTTAGGGCTGAAGGCCCGACACATCCTCTGCCGGTGCCGCAAGGCGCCGCAAGGCACCGGACTGCAATTTTCCTGGATTTTAGGCCGGAAGGGCCGACACACTTTTCTCATGTGTCGCCCCTTCAGGGCTTGCCTCTCGGTTGCCCTTTACACCGTGGCTTATCAGCCACGGCTAGGGATATGTCGGCCTTTCAGGCCTAATCAGCGCAACTTCAAAAAGCGCTAGCGAGGGATTCTTTGCCCCTCGCTTACGCGCTTACGCGCCGGGTTGTGATAATTGCATTGCCAAGCGGCAAGCCACTATAGCAACAAGCCGTAACGCTTCGGGTTGTGATAGAAACATTGCCGCCCCGGTTTGGGTCACGCACGAAGCTCCAAGGCCTGGAAGGCCGACACAACAATCTTTGTTTGATCTTGTAATCACTGAACGTCGTTGGTGTGTCAGCCCTTCAGGCTTTTAAAATACATCTGGGCCCTTCACCGGTGGTTATCACCACCGGCAGAGGGTATGTCAGTCCTTCGGGCTTAAATCCATTTCGTGTACAAGTTCCTAGTTCCGAAGGGCTGGCACAGCGAACGAATAGATGCCTTCAGAGGCAACCCCCGTGCAAAGAACGCCTAGCGTTTATGCTCAATTGGCTACAAGTTGCACCGAAACAGGTGATTGGATGAATATTCCACGCAAGGAAAGTACAATGAGAGGCTCAGTACAGAGAGCCGAACACTTTCCGAGCAAAACATGAAATTTGTAAGTTTGTCCTTCTCCGTTGCGATGGCGGTTGCGGTTTCGCTCATGGGCGACCAAGCCATGACCGCTGAGCCGGCTGGGACCAAAATTGGGAATGTGACCTTTCAATTGGCCGATGGCTTGCACATCGAAAAGGTTGCATCAGACGAATTGCTCAAATGGCCTATCGCAGCAACATTCGACAACGATGGAGATTTGTTGGTTCTCGAATGCCATTGGAATCGCGAATCCGTGCAACAGCAGCGAGAGTCCCGACCGCACAAGATCGTTCGCCTAACAGATATAGACGACGATGGAGAATACGATCGACGGACTGTCATCGCGGACGAGCTCGGGTTTCCAGAAGGGATCGCAGTCTTGGGCCAGGACTTGTTGGTAACCACGCCACCCGAGATCTTGCGATTGTCCGACCGAGATGAAGACGGCTTCTTTGAAACCAAAGAGGTTTGGTACGACGGGGCGACGCTCACGCATTGCGCAAACGACTTACATGGCCCCATCGTCGGGCCAGATGGATGGGTTTACTGGACAAAGGGGGCGTTTGCAGAGCAAACACCGGATCTGCGCACACGTGCCGAGGACAAGCAAGAAACGACTCCGTCTTCGAAAGCCGCGCACATCTATCGACGCCATCCGGAGGGAGGACCGGTGGAGCGTCTCATGACTGGCGGCATGGATAACCCATCCGACCTCACCTTCTCACCAGAAGGCGAAATCTTTTTCTGTTCGACGTTTCTCCATCATCCAGGAAACGGGTTGCGGGACGGGATAGCGCATTCACCGCGTGGAGGTGTTTTCGGCAAACCCCACCAGGTATTAGATGGTCATTGGAAAACGGGACCACTCTTGGAGCCCATCGTCGAGCTTGGGCCAGCGGCTCCAGCTAGCATCAGCTTTTTGGAAACAAACCGGATACCGACTGCAACACGTTGGTACTCCGAAAATGTAGCGAATGGAACAGAGCGATTCCTGGTCTCGGCGCAGTTCAATCTACAAAAAGTTGGCTTGCACCAGCTCGTACCCGAAGGCTCCAGTTTTCAAGTCGTAACGCACGATCTCGTAACCGCGGATCGGATCGATTTTCATCCTGTGGAGATTTTGCAGGAACCTGATGGGAATCTGCTCCTGTTTGATACCGGCGGTTGGTACGACCTTTGTTGTCCAAGCTCAGGCAGCGATCAATCGATTGCGCACGGTGGTGTCTATCGGCTGAAACCAAAAGCACTTTCTACAGCGAGTTCCGAGGACGCACCGATCAAGAGCGATCCAGCAGAATTGGAACAAGAGGTATCTTGGCTTCGCAAGCAGTACTTGTGGGCCATCGCCCGCGACATCACCGAGGACGCAGCTCAACCGGACAAGATGCATCGCATTTTGGCTATGCTCGAGGATCCCGATGCAACCATCCAGCAGACGGCCGCACGCATTGTGGGGCTTCATCGATGGCGAAACGCCACGAGACAGCTGGAAAGTTTGCTCAATAGCAAATCCGCGCCGACGGTGCGAACCGCAATAGAATCACTGGGGGTCGTAGGGGATCGCACCAGTGTTGGGCCGATAGTCAAAGCAGCCTCGCGATTCTCTGAGGACCGAATGGTTCAGCATTCAGCAATCTATGCCATCCTCGAGATCGGTGCAGAATCCGAATTGGTAGAAATGGCATCGCATTCGGAAAGCGACGTAGAGCGATATCTCGCCATCTATGCATTGGATCAATTGCAGCAGACTCCCGATAAACTGTTCCCTTCCCTCGTGATCAATTTGCGATCCAACAACTCGGACCTTAGGCAACTCTCGCTGCAATGCCTCGCCAAGCAACCGAACGGGATCTCGCTTTGTATTCCGTTTTTGGAAACCGCCTGGGAGCGTCGAGAAGACGATCTTTTGTCCGCCGCTCTTTTGGTCGTGCGTCAAGGATTAACGAGTAAGCAAATTCAAACACAGGTTGCTACATGGCTTCGAAAAGCATGGACTCATTCGCCGGTCCAACAGGAATGGTTGGTTGCATGCCTGAAGCAGGCGGAGGGGCAAACCGTCCCACAAACATGGTGTCCACCACTGATTGATTGGGTTCGCAATGGCAGCGACGAAGCGCTGCTCGCGCTGGCAGGAGCGATTCGTTCCGCGGACTTCCCGCCTGAGTTTCGAGCGGAGTTAGCCAGTGTCATTCGTGAACGATCGGAATTGACAAAAAGCAATCCCGAATTGGCATTAACGTTACTGGCAGCGAGCCCCGCCCAGTCGGCGCCGATCAGCGAAAAATCCGCTTCGCTCATTAAAGAACATCTATCTGCCCCCGAGTCTCGACTTGCAACCATAGCAGAGGCAGCCTTAGCCCGTTCCATGTTGACTCGCGAAGGAGCCGTTGCGTTCTCACCAATTCTCGATGAGCTACCTTCTGTCTATTTGCAAACGACGCTCGATGCGTTGTTGCGTTCTGGCGACTCGGAGCTGGATAGTTTTTTGCTCACGAAGCTGGCCAGCTTACCTGCGGTCAAGTCGTTGGATGGTGATCGCGTTGTGGCTGGATTAGGAAACAGGTCCGACACGATAAAGAAAAAGTGGAGAGAGGTCTTTTCCGAAGCCACCAAGCCCCCCACCGACGTCGCCAAGAGTCTCGACCAATGGCTCGAGAAACTGCCAGCGGGCGATCCAGCACGCGGATATCAAGTGTTTCGGAGCGCCAAAGCCGCATGCGCAACGTGCCACCAAGTGGGCTATATCGGAGGCAACTTGGGGCCGGAACTCAGCAAGATTGGCAAGTCACGCACGCGCCGCGATCTCGTGGAATCGATCGTGTTTCCAAGCCAACGGATCGCACAAGGCTTTCAGCCGGTGAGGATTCGGACCGTCGACGGAGAAGTATTCAACGGCCTACTCTCAAAGCAAACCGACAAATACATCGAGTTGTTATGCGGCGCTGACAAACTATGCCGGATCGATAAAGCATCGATCGAGCAGCAGATGGAGAGCAAGGTTTCTGTGATGCCCATGGGGCTAGATCAGCAAATCTCGCTTGATGAGTTTGCTGACCTAATCGCGTACTTGGAGTCTAGGCAATAGAGCATTGCCGTTCCGCATTCGATATTCGCGTTTGCTTATGCAGCGCGACGCAGCGTCGCTGACGCATAGAATCGTTTGATCCCAGCGACAACCATATCTTGCTCGTGCTCGCTCAATTCTGGGTAGATTGGCAAATGCAAGATCTCGCGCGATGCTGCTTCGGTATGAGGCAAACAGCCATCAAAGTATCCCAGATCTCGAAAGCACTCTTGGAGGTGCAACGGAACAGGGTAGTAGACTTCGTTGCC
>CAIXME010000111.1 GCA_903920425.1 uncultured Pirellula sp.
AATCGCAGTCGGGTCCGTGTTGGCATCATTACTCCAGAGCCCCGTTTTGCCTTCGCCCTTCGTCTCAAACAACTGTACCGCGAACCCTTGACTGCTTTTCATGACGGATTCAATCGATACAGGCTCATTCATCGTCAACCGGAAGACCGCTTGTGGGACCCCAGGTTGTTTGCTCGGATACAAAGAGATCGCAATAGATGAAATGCGTGGATCGCGGAGGATTGGATTGGCTGCGATTTGAGTCGTAAGATCTGTTTGCGATGCCAACCACCACTTGCTGATGTTCGCCAGATTGCCTGTTTGCGACCAAGTCGATTTCGAAAGAAAGACAATGGCTTCGAAGCCTGCGGGAAGCAATTCCGTCGTGTTCTTTTCACCGGCAAATGGTGGAGCCCACAGCGATGCGCCATCATCGACCACCACGGTGTATAGATCCGATAGCGAGTCAGCAGGCTTGGCGGATGGTTTTGCAGCTAGAGTAACCGTGTTTTGGTTTGCGTTATTGTCGTTGTTCGGATTGCCTTTTGCAGGATCGTTGGTCCGTGGTTTGTTGTCAGCAACCCGACCTCGATTACTTTGTATGAGTACTCCAACCAACAGGGCTAAAATTAGGCAAGTCGTTCCGACGAGAGCTGGAAAGAACCAGACGGGCTTTTTCTTGCTGCCCTTCTTCTTCTTGCCTTTTTTCCCAGTAGATGACTTCTTTTTCTTCTTTGGCTTTGAAGCGTCTGAAGTCGCGGTTACGGTAGTGTTTGCTTTCACGGGCGATGCTTCGCTCGCTGGCAACTGATCGCTTGTTCGAGGCTCGCTTGGCGTGGGCGAAATAGGGACCGCCGTTACCGGGACCGCCGTTACCGGAGCCTGAGCTACGAACGCTGGATTGGCAGGGCTTGGTTGAGACTGGTCCGCTGGAAGCTGGGCCGCTTGCTTTGGCGAAGAAGCGATCGGAGCAACGATGGGCTTGGTAGGCGCCGAATTGACAAGTGGTTTCACCTCGGTTTGTGGAACTTGCGCCGCAGCTTGTTTGCTCTTAGGAGATTCTTCCAACGGTTTGGCTACGGGCTTCGGCTTTAGCAGAGGGTTTTCTACCGGCTTTACCGATGCTGTCTTTTCGGTCTGCGATCCAGTGGAGGCCAACGTTGCGGTCGCGGTTGGAATTGGGGCAGCAGGTTCCGGCGCTGGGGTTGGTGTTTGTACTGGAGTAGGTTCGTTGGAGGCCTCGGATAAAGCGAATTCGATCGCACGCATCAATGCCGCTGCGTTTGCAAATCGAGAGCTAGGGTTCTTGGCCACTAAGTGGTATACGCATCTCTGAAGGGAAACGGGCATTCCCGTTTCTTCAAGTGAAGGCGGTTGAAACGTCGCTTGAGCGTGAGCCCAGCGGTTTGAATGTGACCCTTTAGGCACCGAGTAAATGGGACGACCCAGCAACACTTGGTACCACAAGCATCCCAAGGCATACAAATCGGTTAACGGCGAAAGAGTAGCGCCAGGAAGCGTCAGTTCAGGCGATGCGCTGGCCAACCGACTTTCAAGAGAGCTCCCAAACACCGAGTGGCCTTCATGGACAAATGGGTTGGTTGCAGGAAAAAGTGGATCGCGACGAAGTGCATAAATGCCTTGCTCAACGCACCAAACGGAATTGGAACTGATCCATCCATGAACCAATCCCGCATCATGCATTCTCTGCAAGCCAGCGGCAATCTGCTCAATCATGGTCGCTGACTCGGACCAACTAAGATCCGATTCAGCGAGTTGTGCTGCAAGCGACCGCCCGCTTAGGGATTCACAAGCAGCGACAACATGGTCCGAATCGATGGTCGCTGTCACCCATCGATCAAGGCTCGGATGGGAAACCGCAGTATGTTTTTGGGCCAACTCAAGACTGGGGGGGCATGCGCGAAGCGATGGCCGCGATAGTGTCTCCGTTGACAGCAGTTGTAACCAAATTGGTGCCGCACTGGCCTTGCGCTGCGAATCGATAGCTTGGTACCAGTTCGCCCCGAGTTCCAGCTCCATGGACTGAGTAAGTCTCAGCGAACCAAGGCTCAGGGGAATGGGTAACTCGCGAAAAAGCACATTGGCTTGGAACGATGTGAGTTTCCCGAGTTTGATCAATTCCGAAGCGAGACGGGGTGAGTCGTGCAACGCTTCGGCCCCGCCCGATTGAGCTACCGCAATCGCCCACTGCCGGCACTCTTCTGGAGTTGCCAGCCCAGCCGAGTGGATTCGTTCCCAGAGTTGGACCGTAGAAGGTGTCACAGGGGTGCAACGGTTTAAAGGTGATGAAGCTTTGGAATGCGAACGGGATTGCGAATACGGGCTATGGTAGTTGGCCTATTGCTATGCTTATTGGCCTACTGTTTTGCCATCGGCATGACAACGTAAGTATAACCATCATCGGTTGAAAACAACGCGGGCTCCGCATTGCTGCGCACCTCAATGGCAAAGGATTTTTCCAAGTCGAGTGCCTTAAAGAAATCGGATACGAAGCGATAGTCCATCGTTATCTTTACTTCTTCGCCTGTATACGAAATCGGCATCTCGATTCTGGATTGACCGACGTCCGCAGCTCTAGCAGCGACCACGAGCGAACCATTGCCGAACGCAAATTCCACACCGCGGCTCTCTTGATCGGCAACGACAGATGCCTGGCGAATGGCGGTCAAGAATGGGCCGACTATGCCTTCAATTCGCGTTTTGTTTTCACGGCTTGGCATGACTTGTCGCCAGTTTGGATATCGACCTTCGACCAAACGTGAATAGATGGTGCAGCGATTGGTTCTGATCAAGATATCATTGCTGCGCGCAGCGATGTGAACCGATTCGTCCTTTTCGCTGATGGATCTATCCATCAATTGCAAGGTTCGAGTTGGAACAATGGTCGACATGCCAGAATTCTTGAAACCGCCGATCGATTGCCCTTTGCCGCTCATGCAAGCAAGCCGTCGTCCATCCGTGGCAACCGTCGTGATATCTTCGCCATCCATTTCGAACAACACGCCGCCAAGTTGGTATCGGGTGCTTTCATTGTCGGTTGCGAATATAGTACGCTTCACAAGCTCCTTGAAGAGGCGAGCTGACACTTCAAAATAACTGTCTTCTGCGAATTCCACGACGCTAGGAAACTCGTCAGGATTAGAGCGCGGCAAATGAAATTCCGAGTGGCTGCCGATAATATCCAAATTGTTTTCTGTGGTTTCAAAAGTCAGCAGCTCGTCGCTCGCTTCGCGTAAGATGCTCCCAACTCGCTGAACGTTGAACAGCGCTCGTCCTGGCTTGACAACATTTACCTCGTCGACCGCCAATCGGATTCCGGCTTCGAGGTCGGTTGCCATGAGGATAACACCAGCCTCGGAAGCGTCGATTTTTACGTTATTGAGAACTTCCTTTGGGCTGCGGGTGGGCGCAATACCAGCTGCAATTTGGAAGGCTGCGAGGAGTTTCTCACGATTGCATATGATTTTCATAAACGAAAGCTCGGACAGTTGACGTAGGGATTACTTAATAGTCATTTTTGATCCCAAGTTGTACCGTTAATTCCCGAAAAACTGTAGTGGGCTATGCTCATCGGGCTGGGACAATACCCTCGGCAGGCTCGACAACGCCAATCCGTTCTTGGGGGACACGAAAAGCCCTCGTCGCGTTAGCCTTGCCCCAGCGTGCTTTTGGTCGCCTGGAAGAACAGAACGTATACCAACGCAATGAAAAGTAGCAGTGAAACGACACCGAGGATAACTACGAACATCCATTGCTGTTGACGCTTTTTCACCTTCTTTTTGATGGCAATACCAGCAGGGGAGATCGTCAATTCGGGGCCGGTATCGGAATTGCTATGCAATTCGTCATCAATCAAACTTGGCTCTTCTGCCTCGACGATCTGTTCCGCATTGGACGAAACCGCAATCCCAGCCGAATCCAATTTTGCGAATCGGTCATGGAACAGGTCAGCGGCTAGTTTCCAATCCTGCATCCCTTCACACCAAAGATAGGAGTCGTCCGTTACTCGCCGTTCTTGGATCCATTCGTGGAGGAGATGAGCGGGGGCTGGGCCGAATTGCCCACCACTTGGCGGACGCACAAACCATAGCGGCTCGTGGGTGGGTTCCTCTGCTACCGGGATGTCGATATCGGAATCGAGAATGCTCCTGGCTTTCACGCTGCTTTCGGTAAGTACAGAGGCGGAATAGTCTTTGTTGGTAGTTGGAGCGACCGCATCCGTCTTGGTTCGTTTTGACTTGGTCGCTTCGCTGAATACGCCTTCTCCGTTGAGTGCTTCGAGAGTCGCCTTTTTCAAGTCGGCTTGTTTCGCTCCGATCGGTTGCAAGACTCCTTCTTCGATGGAAATCGAATACGCTGCGTCACTCATGGGAATGCGGAAGGACTGCTTGCAATCGGGGCAACGCCCTCTTTTGCCTGCCTGAAAATCTTTGACATGCAACGCATGATTGCAATGATGGCAGGCAAAGTGGATTCCCATCTTGTTTCTCTCTGGTTGACTTAGTTGTTTGCTGTGCTCTTGAGCAAGCAATGGTTATCGATAGGATTCATGGCACTTGTTGCACGATTGGTCGACGCGACTGGTAGATGATCGCGCCAGTTCCGCGTCACTGCTCTTTGCCGCCTTGGCAAGATCCAACGCGGCCCGTGTCATCGCGGAAGCCATTTGAACGTATTGTTCATCGTCAGCATTGTTCATGCCTTCCTGTTGCAAGATTTGTCCGTACATTGCAACCAGTTCTGCGTACTTGAGCACCTCGTCCTGCCCATCTTTAAACTTGTTCTCATTGTTGGTGAGTGGTGCTAGATTTTCGCGGAGGGCCCACTCAAGGATTTGCATCACGGGGCCGTGGTCGGCAATATCTGTCCAAGCGACTTCTTCAGCGTTGCCTGTCAATTTGGTCCCTTTGAGTAGGGTTTGCAAATCGGCTTGCCTTTGTTTTGCCTCGTTAAAGACAGGCTGGGTACCGACTTTGCAATTGGCAGCAGTCCTTGCGAACACACGTTTTGCGTACTCCGATGACGACTGCCACTTGACCTCTTCTGGATATTGGACGATCACGGCCATAGCGGAGCCGAGCAAAGTAAACTCACGTCGGGCCGACGTCACGCCTCCACCTGCGAACTTGGCTGGAGTGGTGATCATCCCATCCAATCTACCTTTTGATTCTTTGACCAGTTCCTCAAGAGTCGATGGACTGATGATCGACTTCCAGATTGCAGCACCTTTTAGTCCGGGCGCGTCGTCGCTGGTTGCCGCGTCGCTTCCATCTCCCATCGGCTGCCCGTTTTCTGCTGGCGAACCAGTCGGTTTTCCATCTGTAGGGCCTGATTTGTTCGGCAACTCACCTTGCAATTGCTCGAGAGCTTGGGGAAAGAAAACTCCGGCAAAATCATTCGGTTGAAAGGTTGGGGGTGTCGCACGCGTTGGACGTTTGGCTGGCCGCTGCCCTTCTACGATAGATCCGAGTCCTGCGGACAAGGCGATGAAAGCCGTGAACACAATCGTTTTCGTAATGGGTGGCTTCATTTCAAACTTCGTGCTTGCGAGTGCCTGACTAGGGAAACAGCCGTGAGCGACCAAACGCC
>CAIXME010000112.1 GCA_903920425.1 uncultured Pirellula sp.
ACAGATGGAGATGCCGCTCGGCTCTATGAACGTCTCGACTGGGTCCGAGTAGGGGACATTCCCAATTACGCTCTCATGCCCAATGGCTCACCGTGCAGCACAACATGCTACTACCGCAGTTTGATTGAACCGAACACAGACTCGCAAATGGATGCGAAAGCATGTTGAATCCCCCAATCCAATTCCCAGAGACACGGAGCAAATTCCAGGATCATTGGTCGCCGAAAGCGATTGCCGAGCTCAACGACCATCAGTTCAAATTAGTAAAAAAAAGTACAAGGTGAGTTTGTCCGGCATGAAAATGCCGAAACAGACGAGGCATTTATCGAGCTATTGGGTCGATTGAAATTCGAACCGGCGGACCGATCAATGATAAGGATGATTACCAGCTCGATGTTTGGGCCGGAGTCGTTCCGCTTCAAGAGCAAATGCTGGCGCCCGTCAGTGATCCTTTGTCACCTAGCGAGATCGCGATTCCCGATTATATCGAAGAGTTCCGACGAAATCGAAATGGTTGATGTCTTATCTTGAGCAACGAACCAACTAGTGAAAGGCTTTTATGATTGCAGAAACACCCAATCCGCCCTACTACGCAGTTATCTTTACCAGTGAGCGTACCGCTGGTGATAACGGCTATCAAGAAATGGCGGAGTTGATGGTCCGGTTGGCGAGCGAACAGGATGGATTTCTGGGGATTGAAAGTGCCCGAGAAGAAATCGGAATCACGGTTTCTTACTGGCGAGACCTTTCGTCGATTCAGAAATGGCGTGAACACGTTCAACATACAGCTGCGAGGAACAAAGGAAGAAGCGATTGGTACAGCGCTTTCAAAACGAGAATAGCCTTGGTGGAACGCGACTACGGATTCTCAAAAGATCGTATCGCTGGTGGTAATGACGGGAGTCGAGAGAGTTAGCGTCGATGATTGTGCTCCATAGAAAGACCTTGGAGGGAACCCGAAAACGTCCCTCCCAGATCCATCTATGCAATTTGCCCGAAGCGCGACTCGTTACCGGAAGGAAAAATTCGCGTTTTGGAATCACTTAGAGAGGCAAAAAGACGCAAAAACCGTTAAGTAGATGCCTGTTTGCACTGGCTCCGTAGTTCAAGCGACAATCATGGCCTACGCTTACTTGGTAATTCATAAAGGTATCCGAAGCCTTCATGCGCCACCAAACTGTACAAAGCCATTGACGGACTTCATTAGCTTCGCCAAATCGCTTGGCAGCTTTCTGAGCGTTGGTAGATCATCGATGGGCGGACCGGCCCAAGTGATGTCTAACTCCATGGCCATCGCCCTCGCTTCTTGACTTTCTCCGCGATGTGCAGTGGATGAAACTGCAGTTCATCGCCATAGGCTGCGGCTGAGTGAACTGGTTCATTGTCAATGATCCCAGTGTAATAGCCATTGTCATCATCGACTTCAGTGATCTTGACCCACATCCGCTCCGTCTCGTTGTCCTTGCGTGGCGCATCTTCTGCCGCAAAGCGAAAGAGCAACTTGACACTGTCGCCAACTTTACAATTCTCGCGTTTGCGCTTGGATGGTGGTGATAGATCATCGCGTTGCTCGGCAAGCTCTACTGCATCATCCAGGTAGTAGCCATCCTCGTCAAAGCTTGGAAACGGATGATGTTTGACACGTTTCCACTTATGTTTTGGAGACTTTCGCTCGGCCATCCAACCATAGGGGAGATCGCGAAGCTCTTCGATCGACGCATCCTTCTCAATGATGCATGAAAGGCAAACAACCTTAGGTTTCACTCGATCCGCATCTTGATCGCCGTGAAACTGCCAGTCACCTTCGAAGTCGTGATAGACACCTGTAATCGGCGAGCCCTTCAAGACATAGTTGCTCGTAAAACAAGCGGTATCTGGTGAATCGGCGAATCGCCAAGGTTCGTCAACCAAAAGGGACTTGGGCAAGCCAGTGTTCTCCACCGATTGCTCGTATAGCAGCGGCTGAACCTTGCGACTGCGTTTATTGCAGTGATCGTCCCACGGGAAGTAACCGTGACGATCCGGCCAAAAGCACTGCAGCACCGGATACTCTTCGTAGTGGTAGTACCAACTAGCTGAGCGGAGCAATGGCTCGCGCCATGGAACATGAACTTCGCGGAGGACGCAAGTTTTATCCGGAATGATGCCGTCGATCTTGACCCCATCGCCGTATTCTTTGCCTGCTTGCAGCAGATCGGCATAACGAGAAATCATCTCATGCATCGTCTCGATCTCTAGTCCAAAAACGATCAGCTCAGGCTGACCGTACTTAGCAAAGAGTCCAACGCTATAAGTCCAGGCGGGCGACGATCCTTCACCTGGAATACCATTCGCATGCCAGCCATGCTTTTGAATGTTCCTCAGCAGGCCGCGTTCAAAGCGATTCAGGTCTTTATCGGTCAGTTTGCGAATTTTGGGTTTCATATTCAGAATTTCAGTTGCAAAACCAACCATCAGATTTCATTTGTTCGATCTCCAATTGCGATAACGACCTGGAGCCGCAGCCATTGAGCAATTGTTCAAAGCTTTCCAACGTTTCAGCGGGATTCCCAATCAGAGAGTTCTTCCAGTTCGAAGGCGGAAAACTTCTTTGGGCGAAGTGAACAAAGCTCGCTCGATGCAACTTCATTACTTTGTCTTTCACCGCAACCGTTTTAAAACGTTGCTTGCTGGAAAAAAAGTGAGTTAATTCTGCTTCGGATAGTGTAACGGGATGACTGAGGAATCGCTTGATCATGTCAGGATCTTCGACTTGAGAAAGATTAGGGACCGCGAATAGGTAGTGCACTCCGTAGCAATTCTCCACGTCCCAAAACAAGAGTGGGACGTATTTTTCATTGGTTCGTTGATAGAGCAAACAGTCCCCAGGTAAAAATAGAGACTTGATCTTTGGCTCAGCACACTTTGACTTTCTGGGCTTTCCTTTCGGTGAACCTACTTTTTTGATCAGTCGTGCTACCGCTGCCCTACGACGTGAGAGAGCTTCGCCCCAGTACTGTTCCAGTTCCGATTGATTCTCAAGGCCCAGGAGTTGATCAATAAACTCAGAATGGGTCGCTCCTATTTCCCACAGGCAATGGATCATGGCGGCGCAGAAGACGTCTTGCTCAACGCCATCCAATGACTCCCAACCGAACTCGTCACCAATCTGTTTCTTGATCTGATTTGCATCTTGTCCCTGATCAAAGTACTCCAAAAAGGCATCTCGAACCTCCGCAGCCAAATCATGCTGAAAAATACCAGGACCATCAGCCGCCATCATCCTGCCCTTCGATATTGCTTCATGATTCAATTCCCGCTTCCATTTCGCCAGTTTGACTTTATGTACACTTCGTATCGCTTTTCGAAATCAGGCCATATCTTGTCAAACCTATTTTCGGAAGGTAGCTTTTTCCCAAGTGTTCGTTCAAAGCTTAGCTTAAGGGTCCATTCGGTTATGATACGGTACAGGAACAGAGGACTGGTGCAGTACCCAGATAGCGAAAGCTCCTTCTCTTGCTCCGTTGCAGTGTATCGGTTCACTCGTAGCCAGTTGTCACTACCCAATGGACGCTCAACAGAATAAGTTACGAGCTTTGCTCCAGCTTCAGCAATAGTGCCCCTTAAGAATGCTGGACGTTCCTTCCATTTTGAATGGATAGGCATAGGCCCAGCCCGTCTTACGAGCTTTCTTCTCGCTAGTGTTTCCATGTCTTGATACGTGTACCAAACCTCTTGGGTCAAACTCAACTTGCTCAGGTCTTCGACCGCTTTCTTGTATCGTCCGGGAATTACACGGACTAACATGCCTTCTTTCTTGTCCCATGCAACTTGGTGAATGTACGCAAATCCCTTCGGTGTTGACAACTCATAAACCCACGAAACATATTTCTTGTCGGCAATACTGCCTTTTCTCGGCAAAAAGTATGTGTCGCGATCAAACTCGGGTACGGACTTCTTGGAAGGTGTTTCCTTCACAATGACTTTAACGGAATCCGTAGTGCGAGGTCGTTGTCCATCGTTAGGGTGTCGAACATCGCGCTTCGTCAAACTCTGACTTAACCTCTTTCGAAGGGCTAGAACCGACCTACGCCACTTTGGATAGAACTCCGCACTTTCCTTCCATAGTTCGCACGCTTCGGACTGATCGTCGAGAACCGCGTCGAGTCCTTGTATGGCCGATTTCAATAGTCGCTTGACCGCAAGCGAGCGGTGCGTCGTAAGCCATTCTTTGGCCTCCGATGGCAAGCTCCGTCTGGGGCCATTGAGCAAGCCATCAATCATCGCGCAAGTGCCAAGGACCCCAGCGCACTCGATCAATTCTAAGTCGCATCCGTCGATATCAAGGCACTCTTGAAAGAACTCTTTTGGCTCTTCATGTTCACAAAGATCTGCAAGCCAATCAAGCGCATAGTCTTCTTCAAAAATCTCAATCCCCCAACTTCCCATTCCATTCTCCTGATTGCAATTGATCTGGTAACTTGGTTGCGAATTCTACTCACTCGTGATTCGCAAGTCGGTATGCTAACGCGATTGCAAGTTCCTGAGCGTATCGGTCAAGCTCTCCTTTGGTCAGCCGACCACTCACCGCATCGACTAGAACCTTGCCAGTCTTTTTGTCGCGCACCCAGACGATGACTTTTCTGCCACCAGTTCCCTTTTGCTTGCTGATTGCTACATCCCAGCGATTTTCATCCAGGCCAACCTCCTCGGCAAATTCTGACAAATAAAAAGGTTCATGCTTCGACATCGTGAACTAGACCTGAGTCATTTTCTTCTGGAGGAACTCAAGGAAGGTATCAGCGATTTTGCGAAACTTCCACGATCCCTGCCCATGCTTGGCCATCAGCACCGGGGCGTCGCCTTTCTTTGCAGCAGAGAGATCAAGTACGAATGGATCGCCTGCCATCTCCGCGATCACGACATATTGCTTTGGCCAAATGGCGATCTCTTCGTTTTTGATCGGATTGGATGAGTAGCCATACTGTGCTTCCTCAAGCTCGGCAGCACCAAAGAGCTGCAAATCTTCCACTTGTCGCTTCAACGAAATCAAAACCGAGTTGGGGGAGTATTTTTTGAGAAATCGCACATAGATCGCAGGAAGCTTCCATCGCCCCAAAATCGTTTCGATCGTTTTCGGATCTGATGGCAGAAGTCGCCCCCGCGTCAGTGACCGTTCTCTTTGCTGTGCAAGCTGCGACGCTAGTACCCGTTCCAGAGCCTGTGCTGCTCTATCCAGTTCCGTTTTCGGTCGAAGGAGGTCTGGATGACATTTGACTTTTGATATGTTCGACTCAGCAGGATAGCCTTCCTTGATCCAATCCCGCAGTTCCTTAAGTGGTAAATCTTTCGACAGCCATTCCCCAGGATCATCTGGCAGTTTCTCGATCCATGGCAAATGAGCGTGTTGGCATAGTACCTCTATCGCTTTCGCGCGATTGTCCAGTTTCTTCCGTCCGTTGAGAGCGAACTTCGCCAAAACGGGATAACAGTCTCTACCGAGGACCTTCATCAGCGCATCCATCGACCAATAGGTTGTCTCCGGTCGTTCCATTAGGCGATACAGGATCGATTCAAACGCCGTATCGCTTCTATCCAAAAAGGGTACCGCGTCAGACAATGCTATTGATCGAAGATGAACAGACGAGCCTTTTTCGGCGTAGTCTAATAAGGCTTGCACCACGGGCAGACGAGCTGAGCTAGCAGTTGCCTTTTTGGTCAATTTTTGGATTTGTTTGTAGACCTTGAGCCCGTCTCTTTGTTGATTCAGTTGTTGGATTTCTAGATCGAGGTTTGCCACCGCA
>CAIXME010000113.1 GCA_903920425.1 uncultured Pirellula sp.
CGTGTTTGAAGACATGGTCAGTTGCGACGCCGACATTCATGCCTGCAAGCTTGGCTCGCCAAAAGAAGTCCCAATGCTCCTCGACCTTTAGGTCTTCATCCCAGCGAATCGCTTGTAAGATGTCGCGATAGGCAACGAAGCAGTTACCGACATAGTCACAGCGGGCGATCTTGTCGTGCCAACGATACGCGCCGGAGAAGATTCGCATCACACGATCTCTCGAGGCGAGCATTCTGGGGCCTTCTTCCGTGTTGCTCATTCCGGAAAGTAAATCTAGGTCGGGGTATCGATCGAGCTTCTCAATAAGTTCAGCAAGGCGGGTTTGCTCCGTGAGGATGTGATCGTCATCTGTAAAGATAACCACGGGAGAGTCGCCCATATCCAACAATCGATTACGACCAGCCGAAAGCCCAATGTCGTACTCGGTCTCGATCAGCCGATCGACCATTGACGCTTCATCAGGGCAAGTTTGCGCGAAACGCAGCTCAGGCTTCCCGTCGTCGAGGACGTAAATCAGCGGACGCTCATCGCCACAATGCTCATAGATGCTGCGGACGAGCGTTGCGCAACAGTGAGGGCGATGGATGGTCTTGATACAGAATGTGACGCGATCACGCATGAACGATGCCTCCTCCTGGGTAGCGAAGTGAATCAAATCCGTGTTTGCGAAGTCCCAATCGGCGGAACTTCGGTCGGGCTCGCAGTGCTCCGTATGGCTTGGCCGCCACATGGTCATGGACTACCGAGCAATCGAGAGCCACGGCGATTTGCAGATGCTCGATCTGCGATGCCCGATAGAAGAACTCCCAGTGCTCATATGTCTTAATCTCGTCATCCCAACGAAGGCGGGCGATCGTGTCGCGACGGGCGAGGAACGCGTTGCTGACCATGTCGCACCAACAGGTTTCGCCGATGCGTTTGTGTTCGCCACGATGCATCCAGATGCGTGTTCCATCTACGAGGGGGCTGAATAGCATGGGCCGGCCGCCATCTCCTTGCCGCACAGCCAGAATGTCGAGGTCGTAGTCCCTAAACCGCTGGTAGACTCGGTCAAGATGCAGATCTGGCGTTACGATCTGATCATCATCGAGCAAGAAAATGAACTCGGTTTCAGCAGCGTCGATGGCCGTGTTGCGTCCAACTCCAACGCCCACATCGTGCTCGTCGAGGTCAATAACTTTGCAGTGTTTGGCGGTCTCGGGGTACTTTCGAGAGAACCAGTGTTCGGGAAGACCGTCGTCAACGACTACAATCTTGGGTTCGCCGAACTCCTTTCGTAGCGACTGGACGAGTCGATGGCAGGCCCAAGGCCGATGAATGGTCTTAATGCAAAAGGTAATTTCTTTTAGAATCTGCTGGTCCATGAGAACCTTTGGTGCATTCTGCATGTCTATTCTTTGTCCTTCACGATGGTTAAATAATGATTGAAATTCGAGCCGAACAGCCCTTAGATATTTCTGGTGTCGGTCAGGTGACCTTCGACGCATTTTCGCAATCGGAACTGGGGCATCATGGTGAGGCCGATTTGGTTAGCGCTATTCGCGCAGCTCAACCTGATGCAATTTCGTTGGTCGCACTTGATGCGGGCAAAATCATTGGTCACTTGATGAGTTCTCCGGCGACCGTGGAAAGTCAGGGCCGAATTATCTCTGGAACTGCCATCGGTCCTGTTTCTGTAGTGCCAAGTCATCAGCATCAGGGCATTGGTTGTGCTCTGATGAACACGCTGATCGAGATCGCTTCTGTGCAAGGGTATAATTTTGTTGCAGTTGCGGGGCATCCTGACTTCTATCTGCGATTTGGCTTTCACCCTTTGAATACCTTTAAAATCCAGCATTGCTTCCAAAGCATGCGCGATGAGGTCTTCTTTTTACGTTTGCTTGGTTCTGTTGACCGAACAGTATTGACCGGCGGTCGCCTCAAATACTGCTCAGAGTTCGGTCCGCAAGATCGATTTGCTTGAGTCAACACTCAACCAAATCGCCTCAACTCCGGGTTCACGTGTGCGATCGCCGAATCGATCTCTTCGGCAGTGGGCTCAATGCCGAGGTACGCGATCAATTCATTGATTACGGTCTCAGGATCTTCGGTCAGTCTGGCGAAGTTGATGCGATGCACTGGAACTTCGGGATGTTCTTGAATGAACGTCTCGCGATGTTCCAGAAGCGAACGCTGTAGCATGTCGCACGCGTCATCGCCGGCTGCGAACCATTGCCCTGGATGTCGGCTACTTCGATCTTGAAGGGATCGAATCGAGGCTTCGATTGGGCGATCCACGGCGATGATTCGCAGTGAGCTGCCCAGGGCTTCGTAGAGATGTTTTGCGAATCGGCAGAGATGTGGATACTTGCCGCCAGCTACGGTTCGATCACGAATGGCTTCTGCTTTGCGGGTTACGATCCAGGCCTTCAGTTGCTTAGCAAGCTGACCATCCGGGATCTTGGGATCAGTCGCGGGGAATCGCATCGCCTTTTCACAGAGTTGGGCAAGGCCGATCGCTTCGCCTCCACCGGTTGCCTCATAGCCACCGAGTTCGTTGCCCATGTGAACGCCCAAATGATGCATGACCATTGCGACGCAGCTGGTGCCACTGCGATGGGGCCCGAGGACGGCGAAGAACGGAGCGTCGCTGTGGTCGGCATTCTTGGCATCATTGAAGAACCTGGTCTGGGTCCACTTGCGACCGCAGATGTTGGACTTGGTTGGAAGTTGACCAACTAGCCAGCGATCGGGTGTGTAAACCGGAATCGACTCCTTCTCGACGTTCTTGCCTTGGACCAGGGCTTCGTATCGCCGCTGAGTCAAACGACCCAAGTGATGGTCGATGTGATGCTTCAGATGCCAGTCATTCCAGTTCAGGTGACGATACAAAGCCTTCATCGATGCGCGACCGCGAACCATAAAGGCATGCGTGCGGTTGACGTTGTACGGTCGGTAAACGTGGTCGCTGATCATCTTCGGCGGATGCTTAGCGGCGTAGAGGTGCTGACCTCCGAGGTAAGCTAGTCCCCAGTCTTCAGGCAACTCACGAACGTACGCCTCGAGATGTTCCACAAAATCGGGAACGAAGCCTGCGTCATCTTCGAAGACCACATACGAGTCGATCCCTTCCAGCAGGCACTTTTCGAGGATCAGCAAGTGCGAACGGTAGCAGCCCCAGGCACCATTGCCGGCACGCCACTGCTCAGGCGTCGCAAGTCTTCGACCATCGATGGCAGCAAATCGCTCTACATCTGGGAATGGCCATGGCTGCGGTAGTTGCTGCATCCATTCATGCAGTCGATCGTCGCGCCGATCGAGATTCATCAGGAAGCAGCGTTCAACGATCTTCTTCGTCGGCATCTGGATCGTCTTCGTTGGGCTCGGGTGCACCGTCTGGGAACTTACGTTCAAACCGGCGGATGGCAGTGAGCACGAGTGACTTGGCGATGGTTCTAGTAAACTTTCCATTGGGTAATCCTCTGAGTTGGGCTTCTTCCAAAAGCCATTCAATAATGGTGTCGAGATTCGTACGGCATCCTTCCACGCCCCAATCGTTCATGGTTTCGGCGCGGGTCTCACACTTGCAGGTGTCGCTTGGTCTTGCGAACCATGCGAGCATCTTGCGAAGTTCACTTCCTGGACCCGGCTTGTAAGCTGCGATC
>CAIXME010000114.1 GCA_903920425.1 uncultured Pirellula sp.
CAATCGAGTAGCAAGCCCTGGAGGGGCGACACATGAGAAAAGTGTGTCGGCCCTTCAGCCCTAAACAAAAATCGCGCTACTTTAAAACACGAACGCGTCGCGTTGTGATAAGGAGCTTTGGTTCACACAGAGACACAATGATACAGAGACAGGGAGACACAGAGGCACAGAGAAGAGTTGT
This sequence comes from uncultured Pirellula sp., assembly GCA_903920425.1. Classification (GTDB taxonomy): domain Bacteria; phylum Planctomycetota; class Planctomycetia; order Pirellulales; family Pirellulaceae; genus JBKCUI01. Next base: position 182 of record CAIXME010000114.1, read on the forward strand.
GATCCAAAAATGAATTCTTGAAATCTCTGTGTCTTGTTGTCTCTGTGGTGAAAACTCTTGATTGTTGCGTGTCAGCACTGGCGGAATCCACCGCGTCCGAAAGTACTCGATGTTTATCTAAGTCTCTATCGAGCAGGTCTCTTTTCGGTGTCCTGATTCTTGGCTGCTGGATCGTTCGAAGACTCCTCGGCTAGTCGCTCTTGGTAAGCCTTGAGGAACATTTCGTGGTAGACCTTTACCTCTTCTCCTTGGGGATCGATACCATTCTCCCGAAGCAGACGATTGCGAGTCTTGCGACAACTTTTACCAAAGCAGTGAGGAAAGCATGCCTTGCAATGCTCCGCAGCTAGGGACGCGATGAACTGCAGATCTACGTCTTCGGTTTTTGGTGGAGGACTTACCGGCTCGCATTGCTTTAGTCCTCGAAAGGCCAATTGCATGTTGGCCATCAGCATGCTTTTGGTTAACGCTGTCTTGATGACTCCGTATCGATCGAGGACGAATGCAGCATCCTTGTCCAAGTAAATCCTATCGCCACCTCGTTGAGCTCCAAAAGTGACTGCACGAGACAATTGAGCTCGCATGGATTCTTCGTCTCCGCCGAATCGTTCCGCATACCTGCATATTGCATGGTGGGTGATCTTGACCTTAGCGCCGTCGAGCATCGCATCCTTGGCTCTCAAAATGGACCTCCATTTACTTCGGTTCCATTCTTGAAATCGAATTGGAAGTCCCCGAAATCATCTTCGGGAAAGTCAAAATCTTGAGAGTACCTGACCGAAGAGTCGCTTTCAGGATCCTTCCAGTCGAAAGCGGGAAGTGTCGGAATCGAAGCGGGCTTGTTTCTCGCTTTGGCTCGCTCGATTACTTCACGCGGGAATGGTACAGGCTGTATCAAGCCTTCGACATGGTTGCTCCCGCGGAATGAAATTGGGGTGTACGTTCTTTCTTCAAAACAATCCTCTGGTCCAAAGTACCGTTGATGACGTGTACAAATTTGAATGCCTGGTATTCGAGAGATTCGAACCGCGTCCACGTAACGGATCAAGCATACGCCAACTCGCTGAAGATCTGGCCCGTGGTAAGGTTTAGATTGACAGAGTTCGCACTCCGATTCGATTGGAGCTTGTTCGATTGACCTTCGAGTGCACAAGGGACAGGTTCCGATGTACTCGATGCTGCCATCTGTTTCCAATTGATCCAAGCTAGCCAATTGAAAGTCAAACCACCAGTCCGGCTCAATGGCATCGTGTCCCTCTCTAAAGAGGTACTCCATAGAGCTGGGGATAAAACGGTCTTTCGAGGGTGGTTCCCAGTCCGCGTCACGAATGCGAATTGCAGATCGACCGTCGGTAGCATACACGTATCCATCGACAGCAAAGGGCGTTCGCAAATCGTACCTAAGACTTTCGTTGGTGCAGTAATGTTGCAACAGCGAGCGGGTGTCGGCTGCGGAACTCGTGCACAGGCTGCTTACAGATCCGCTCCCTTTCGATGAGAGCCATGGCGAGAGGGCTAACGATGAAGAAGCCGCCAAGAAAGTCCGTCGATCCATAGCACCAATCCTTTTATAGCTTTCAGACAGGCCAATCCATTAGTCCGGTCGATTCTATCCGTACGAAAACGATCTGGCAACCAAAATTGGTATCGCGCTGATAGGGGGAAAAAGAGCCCAGGAAATCGCAGTGATTTTGGAAGCATCTCGTGCCGCATTTTGTGGGTTCAGCTAGCAAAATCGATTTCAGATTGCTTCGGAAATTTTAGCGGAAGGGCGCGAGCCGTCCGGTTGCGGGCTAGTGATACTCGATGTTGTTTAAGAACGTTAGCGTGGTCTGGCGGTTCAGACCGGGCAGCTTGCGCTGCTCCGCTAGCATCGAATGCTCCGCTAGCATCGATTGCTCCGCAATCCACATTTCGCATCATCCCTACGGAACTAGAACAATTCGACGTCGCATGAAGCTGCTGCGGACGAGTTAGACACTCTCTGATTGAAGACGTTAGGGTTCCTCTCGGAATCCATCGTATATCGCGACGAGATTTCCTTCATCCATTCGGAGTAGCGACGCTTTGCAGCATACGAAGGGATTTGGGTACACATGGGCTCGATCCTTTGAGTCATGCTTTCCAGAGTTTCGATTACGTGAGCAATGCGTTGACTTACCCGGTCTTGAAATTGCATAGACATAACAGCCTTGGCTATGTCGCCTCGCAGTTCTCCTCCAATCTTGGCTGTCTGGTTTAAGCTGTCGGTGATGCGTACATTCGATGCGTTGAGATCTACTAGCAGTTGTTTTGCGACTCCTTCTGATCGACCATACGTTTGCGAGTCTAGGTCGGCTCTCGCCTTGATCGCTGTCGAGGTCTCGTTCAATTCGATCGAGAGTTGGGAGATTGAGCTGCGGATCGAATCGCTCGTTTTGGCTGCATTGACCGCGAGAGATTTTGTTTCTTCTGCAACGACTTGAAAAGCGAGGCCTTGCGCGCCCAATCTCGTTGCTTCGATTTGCCCGTTGAGGGCGACGAGTTTCGCGCGATTCGATATTTCCTCCACGTCTTCGACTGTTTTCTCAACCGCCGACAAACGTGACTCCAATTTGAGCAGCTTGTTGGAAACATCTTGCGCGAATTCGCATGAATGACGATAGCTATCCAAAAGGCATTCGATGACCGATTGCATTTGTACTAGAAGCTGTCTACCTTCGGAATTGCCTGAACCTCCCACTGCGTTTTGAGCCAGATTGATTGCCGATTGCGCTCGATCGGTCATGCCATTGAATCCCTGACATACACCCACCACGGAGGTTTCCACGTCCTTGGACACGTCCCCAAGTTGCTTCTCCAGCATGGTCATGACGTGGCTTACCGCAGCGATGTCGAGAAATGCGTTTGTTTCCGGATTCTGCGTTGGCCCCAATGAAGTGCTTGCTGCTGAAATCGCGGTTGAGCTAGCCGCAGAGACTGCACTGGATGGTCTGGATTCCGCTTTGGCCAATGTATTGAGGTGAGATGATGTGGAGCTAGGTGGCAATTTCGGACCAGCAGACCAGCCTAACCATTGAAGTAGTTTTTGCATGATGCATATTTCCATGTTGGGAGCGAGTCTAAACCAATGTTTCGCAGCGGGCTGCGGACAGGGCTCTGGGAGCAATACGAGGTAATGGCAGGATCTCATCGACACCTCCTGTGGCGATGGCTTCTTTGGGCATACCAAACACGACGCACGATGCTTCGTCCTGAGCGATAGTTGTTGCCCCTTGTTCATGCATCGCTAGCATACCTGCAGCGCCGTCATTTCCCATTCCCGTCAAAATGACACCGACCCCGTTTCGTCCAATATGCTTTGCGCAGGAGTTGAACAAAACGTCGACACTTGGGCGATGCCTGCTGACTGGTGGGGCCGAAAAGACCCGAACCCCGTACGATGCACCGCTGCGGCATGCTTCCATGTGAAAGTTTCCTGCTGCGATCAATGCGTGTCCTGGCAAGATGCGATCGCCATCCTCGGCTTCCTTGACGCGAATCTGGCAATGACGATCCAGGCGTTGTGCATAGGATTTAGTAAAGCCTTCGGGCATGTGGATAACAGCCACAACGCCCGGCGCATCGGGAGGAAACGAAGCGAGCACTTCAAGCAACGCTTCGGTTCCACCTGTCGAACCTCCGATAGCGATTACCTTGTGCGTGCTCGTGATGAGTGCGTTCGAATGGATCTCTTTATCGGATGCGTAAACAGGACGCTCAGTGGTTAGTCGCCGCATTTGAATCTTTGCGCCCGCAGCGTGCTTCACTTTCTCGATAATCTCGGAGCACAGTTCGTCCATGCCGTTGACGACGTCGAGTTTTGGCTTGGTGATAAAGTCCACAGCGCCAATTTCCAGTGCTCGCATTGTCGTCTGACATCCCTTTTCCGTCAGTGATGAGAGCATTACCACGGGCATCGGTCTGCCGGCCATTAGCTTTTCCAAGAAGGAAAGGCCATCCATTCTTGGCATCTCGACATCCAGTGTTAGCACATCAGGATTCAACGCGAGGATCTTCTCGCGAGCATCGAACGGGTCTTTCGCCGTCCCGACGATCTCGATGCCACGATCTTGTCCTAAGATCTCCGAAATCAACTGACGCATCAGAGCGGAGTCATCGACGACGAGTACTTTTATCTTTTTCATCTGGTTTTGCATTTACTAAAATAAAGTAACTTCGATGGGTCTAGATGCATTGGTACAAATGGAACTTGAGAGTGATTCTTCTTTATGGATTAGTGATTGCGTAATCGCTTGATCGAGCAAGCGGACGAGGACCTTAGCGGAGTGCGTATGGAATTGGATTTGCATTCCCACATTTCCGCCTGTGTAGCTTGCTACTAGGGGGAATCCTTCGGTTTCGAGGAATTGCTTTGCGAATGCGATATTGTTCGCGCCGATATCCCATTGCTGTCCGGTGCGAATAACGTTTCCGCCACCGAATATTTTTGCTTTCAGATACCGCCGTTCACCACCCGCATTCATAATGCGATTGATCAGGATCTCCATCGCATGGACTCCGTAGCTGGCGGACTCGAAAGGTTTGCAGTCCGAACTGGGTAGCATAAAGTGGTTCATTCCCCCAACGTGGTTTACATCGTCGTATAAACACGTTGCTACACAGGATCCCAGCAGTGTTGTGATCCATTCCGGCCTGCTGCTGGCGCGAACCTCACCCACGATGATGGGGAATTTTGGGTCCGAAACCGCTTCTTGTAACGGCTTGGGTGCTCTTGGAACGACGACTTGCGAAGCCCTTGTCTCCCGTCGTTGCGGGATTTGGTTGGATGTGGCCAAAGATGCGGATTTTGTCTCGATGATGCGATTCGGATCTTGAGGGCTCGATGCTACTTCAGTACTTCGGCCTTTTGATCCCACCGACTCGGAGTTCACCTTTTGATAGATGGTTTCTCCAAGAGATTTGAACTGATTGGAAAGACCGAAAAGGGATTCCGAGTGACCGATGATGAGATGGCCGTCGACAGTGAGTTTTTCTCGAAACCGTTCAACGAGTTTCTTTTGCGTCGCCGAGTCGAAGTAGATCATCACGTTCCGACAAAAAATGATGTCAAACGAGGTGTTGATTGGCCATTCGTCTTGCAAATTAATACGTCGGAATGTGATAAGGTCACGCAATGTAGACTTTGCGGACCAATCCGCATTTTCGCTTCGCGACATTCGATCAAAGAATTGCTTTTGCGTTGGCGAGGGCATTTCTGCAAACCGATCGCTCGGATACACCCCACTCGATGCATACTTTAACACGTCGGTATCGATGTCCGAAGCAAGAATGCGTATATCCCAATCGGTATCCAATCCGAAAAACTGTCGCACTGCAATCGCTATGGAATAAGGCTCTTCTCCTGTAGAGCTGGCGGAACACCAAATACGGAGTCTGCGAACCCCCGAAGCTTCGCCTTGTTCTTTCAAGGAGGGAAACAGGTTCGTACTCAAGAACTGGAAGTGATGGTTCTCGCGAAAGAAATCGGTTTTGTTGGTAGTCAGCGCATTGATGAACCGAACCATCTCTTCGGA
>CAIXME010000115.1 GCA_903920425.1 uncultured Pirellula sp.
GGGGGCAGATCGATGCGAGAGTACTTGTCGATAAAGTATTCCCGCGTTGGAGAGAATTCGCAGCTATGGTCTCCATCACCCTGGGTCAATTGAACCAAATTGGTGCCGTCAAAATTGACGCGGCACAAATGGCGATAATAGGGATCCTGGGATGAGGAAATCCCGCCTGCGTAAAACCAAATTTGTCGTCGTTCGGTATCGATCGATTCGATGTCTCGAACAACCCACTCTCCTCGCGTTATCTGATTTTTGATTTTGCCAGTCATCGCATCGATGAGGTACAAGTGATACCATCCGTCGCGCTCGCTGCCCCAAATGATTTCATTGGAGTCATCCAGGTAGCGACGAAAAGCCTTGTGCGCGTAATCGACATAGGTTGGGCTAAGCTCTTCGAAGAGTACGGATGCCTGTCCGGTCGCTGCATCGACCCGTATCAACCGCAGGCATTGATGCCCACGTTGGTTGTAAAGAAACGTAAAGCTAGAACTATCGCTGGCCCATCGAAACTCTTCTAACGACCATGGATTGGAGAACAAAGCGTCATCGATAGGTATGTGTCGCTTGGTGTTCACATCGAAGAGGCGTGGAAGTGTTTTGTCTAACTTGTCGCCCGGTTTGTCGTACCGTGTTTTGGACACGATAGGTTGCAGTTGCTTTTTAGGGCTGGATTCCACCAGAGTCAATTCTCGATGGTCTCCCGCTTCGATTTGAATGGCCAATGCATATTGAGAGTTTGGGGACCAATAGGTTTCGCCTGTGTAGGAACAATCAGTGGAGCCTGCAATCGCAGAAAAGTTCTTGGTGGTGAATTCATCGGATGCGATCTCATCCGCCGTTTGTAGTCGCAAATCATTCTCTACGCGGCTTGATTTCCATTTTCCATCTGGGCTCAAATTCGCTTGGCTTCGGTTGGATGGTGCGGAGCGACGCGAGCCAGGAAATCGAGGGTAGGGTTCTTTGATTTCTTGTGTTTCGATTTTCAGTTCGGCGACGGTTTCTGCAATGGATGCAAACCAAACAGGCTTGTTGCTCGGATCGACCGCAAACCAAGTGTGTCCCGTGTAGGTATTTTGTTCGATGCGGCCTTGAGGTGCGAGAGTGTGGTAGAGACGCGAACGCCCTGATGCATCAAGCCAAAAAAGACGGACGTCAAAATTATTTCCGTTGACGAAAACAATTTTTGCGGGCTGATTCCCGTCGGAGGAGGACGGGGGAATAGTTTGGCTTTGAGAAGACGAAAGTTGCAGCCCGGACTTTTCCATCAGCTCCTTTAGGCTTCCTGCGCGAAACCGCATCTTGGATTTTGCATCCACCGCGGTGAATTCAGTCGAGCCCTTGCTGGGAGTGAAGGAGTACCAGAATTGGTCATTCGAAATCCAATGGGCTTGGATGGAGTTTTGGTAATGAGGAATTGGAGGCCTTTGGCTTGCAGGTTGCGGTTGGTCGCCCGCCGCTGGGATAGTGGGGATCCAGCAAGACGCGCAGATCGAGCCAAATAAGAAAGCTTTGCGGACCAAGGAAAGTGCACTCATAGGTTGGAAATAGCGACGTTTGCTTGAAAAACGGTTTTTAGGGAATGGAACCAAATACTCCGCCTACGATCTTAATCAATGTAGCGGTTGTAGGGGCCTACCACCCGAATGGGTTGTGGTAAATCCTAACGATTAGCGGGAGTGTGTTGATGGTGCCGCGAAGATTTACGCTTACTTAACTAAGCTAGACCTGGACGGATGATCGGAACGTGAGGATCATATGACGAATAGAGCGGGCCCTAAAAGATCTGCAACCTGTGTCGACAACCTTCGTTTTAGACGCAACTCCTCAACTTGATGCCACTACTTATGATTCTTCCAATCGTTGCGTTAGCAATCGCGTTTGTGTTCTCGTTAGTAGCAACCCCTTTGGCGCGAATGCTGGCAATCCGCGTTGGGTTGGTGGATCATCCTGACTCGCACCGCAAGCTCCACCGAGAGCCGATCGCATTGTGCGGTGGGATCGCTGTGCTGTTCAGTCTGTTTGGCGCGGTAGTCTTGATGGTGCTGGGCACCAAAGAGTTCTCGGGGATCTTCCAAGAGCGATTTTACGAAGGGATTTCTTTAGCGATTGGGGCCATTGCGATTGTGGTGCTCGGAGTTCTCGATGATCGGTTTGGTCTACGAGGGCGACAGAAGCTAGCAGGGCAAGTGCTGATTTGCCTATCGATCATCGCTTTCGGTTTCACGATCGACTCGCTCGGGATTTTGGGATGGACGTTTCAACTCGGCTTATTGACTGTTCCGGTGACGCTTGGTTGGTTGTTGCTATCCATCAACTCGGTCAATTTGATTGACGGTGCGGATGGATTGTGTTCGTCAGTGGGTTGGATTTCTTTCTCTGCTCTCTCCGCGATTGGTTGGTTTACAGAGAATCATATGGAGTCGATGGTCGCAGCTGCCATGGCGGGTGCGCTGTTGGGATTCTTGGTCTTCAACTTGCCACCTGCGAAGGTGTTCTTGGGCGATGCCGGTAGCATGTTGGTCGGTTTGATGCTTGGTGTGTTGGCGATGCGTAGCTGGCTGAAAGAGACAGAGACAATTGCGATTGCAATCCCTGTTGTGCTGATGGCGATACCGCTGTTCGATTCTTGTATGGCAATTGTTCGTCGCAAACTGACCGGTCGCAGTATATTCACAGTGGATCGAGGTCATTTGCATCACAACTTGATGCGTTTCGGCATCAAGAACCAATCCTTGGTAGGGTTCATTACCGCACTGAGTTTCGTTACTGCAAGCGGTGCTGTTCTAGGAGTCATTTTCAAGTCCGATGCGATTTCGATCGGCACGATGGTCTTCGCATTAGGATCGTTGGTTGCGACTCGCCTGTTCGGTTTTGCTGAGATGGAGTTGGTTTACAAACGAGGCCTAAACTTCTCGAAGAGTTTGGTAGCACGTCGAGGCGTCTCCGATGATCGCGTTCGGCAGCAAACCGTTCGACTACAAGGTTCTCGGCAGTGGGATATTGTTTGGTCGACTCTTGTTGAGTTTGCAGAGAAGCATCAATTGGCAAAAATCAGCTTGGATTTGAACATGCCTTGGCTTCACGAAGGCTTTCACGCAAGCTGGCACAAGAACAAGATGCCTGAGTTTTCGGAGCGATGGTTCGTGAAATTGCCGGTTGTTTCCGAGGGTCGGGTTCTTGGGCGTATCGAAGCCTTCGGGCATCATCAGGACGCGAACACGTTTGTTGTGATGTCATCACTTGCTGAGATGCTAGAGGAATTGCAGCCGAGCATCCACAGTCTCGTTCATGATTTCCAAGAGGCTCAAACGCCTGTATCCTTGGTTCGTGACTCCCGTGTAGCGAGTGATGCGGAGACAATTGTCGACGCGCCATTGCGATTGGAGTTAGAGAACATTCAAGCTTCAAATGCCCGTTTGAACTAGGGCTTCCAATCTAAAGATCGTATTCGATTTGCTTTTTAGGGCCCGGATCTTCGGTTGCCCCAGCAAGAGCAAGTCGCAAATGGCTTGTCATTCGTTAGGCTTTCGTCGAGTCTTCTTCGCCCAGCGACAGGCCGCCTTCTCATGGGCCATCTGATTTGTCGCAATTTGAATTGTGGGCGAAACCCTCACTGCTCGATCGTGTTATCATGGCGTTGCGGAAAACGTGTGATTTGCGGTTGAGGACAGACGCAGGCATGATCCACCACTGCCTACGCCATTCGTTCTAGACCCAACTGATCTGAACAAGGTGTGGAATTTGAATAGATCTGATACGACTTCGTTGTCGAGTATGGTTCGCATGATGCGAAGCGGAGTCTTCGTTTTCTTTTGTGCGATGGTTCTATTGGGAATTCAGGAGGCTGCCGCATCTGAAATCGACGACGTGAGAGATCATTATCGCAGAGGTAGATACTCAGATTGTATTGAGTTAGCGAAAACCAACGTCGAAAAGGGAGTCTGGAACGAGTTGTGGCCACGTATGCTGATCGAAGCTTACTTGGTAACTGGTGAGTATAGTGCTGCGAAAGAGGTCTATGAAAAAGGGATCGATCGTTGGAGCGACAGTATCCGACTGCGATTGCTAGGGGTTCGGGTTTACAGATCGAATAATGAGCCGCTTAAAGCGATGGAGCAGTTGAATGCGATCGACTCTGTACTCGATCGGGCACCATGGCGATTCAACAACAAAGCGGACCTTGTTCCTTTAGGAGAGTACTTTCTCTACCGAGGTGAGGATCCCAAGCAGGTTCTCAAGCTATGTTATGACCACGCCATCAAGTCCGACCCCAAAGCGGTTGATGCTTATGTTGCATCGGCGAGAATGGCCATCGACAAGAACGATTTCAAGGTTGCATCGCAATCGCTTGCGACAGCAGTGAAACTGGACGAACAAGATCCGGAGATCTTTTTTCTTTTGGCGAAAGCTTGGCGTTCCACCGAACCGGCCAAAGCCACCGAGTACATCGAAAAGTCCTTAACGCTCAATCCAAACTTTGTACCTGCGTTGTTATTGCAAGTCGAATCGTGTGTGTCGGCCGAGGATTATGTTGGTGCGAATGCGATATTGAAGCAGGTGGAAAAGACGAATGCAAAGCTACCAAAGATGTGGGCATTGCGAGCAGCGATCTCGCATCTGCAAGGTGATTATGCGAATGAAGGAAAATTTCGCACGCAAGCATTAGAGCCGTGGAGTCTTAATCCCGAAGTGGATTTTACGATCGGTGAACAGTTGTCGATGCACTATCGATTTGCGGAGTCCGTCGAGTATCAAAAGAGGGCGATCCGGATGGATTCCGATTACACGCCCGCGAAAGCGCAATTAGCACAGGATCTTTTGCGCCTGGGGGATTTTGAAGAGGGATGGGACTTGGTGGAGAAGGTACGTGTCAAGGATCCGTACGACGCAACGATTTTCAACCTCAAACAACTTAAGACGCAACTCGACAAGTTTACTACGATCGAAGCACCAGGTTTTGTCATTCGCATGGATGCGACAGAAGCAAAAATTTACGGTTCCGAGGTTGTTGCGCTGTTGAGCGATGCAAGGAATGTCTTGACGGCGAAATACAAAACGGAACTCGTTGAGCCTGTGTTTGTGGAGATTTTCCCTCGCCAAAAGGAATTTGCAATTCGCACTTTTGGAATGCCAGGCGGCGAAGGGTTTTTGGGGGTCTGTTTTGGAAGGTTGATCACGGCTAATTCACCTGCAGCACTCTCCGTCGACGTTAATTGGAAGGCTGTTTTGTGGCACGAGTATTGTCACGTTGTCACGTTGCAGAAGACTAAAAACAAGATGCCTCGTTGGCTATCTGAAGGTATCTCGGTATACGAAGAGCGTCAA
>CAIXME010000116.1 GCA_903920425.1 uncultured Pirellula sp.
CGGTGACCATCGTGTCGAGTTCCGCGACGTCGCTCAAGGACTGGCTATTGTTGATTCCAAACGTAAACGTCTCTGCGACAGGCATTGGTTCAGAGATACCGGTCGATTCGATTAGCAGGTAGTCGAATCGTCCTTGGCGAGCCAGTTCGGAAATCTCGATCAGCAGATCTTCACGCAGGGTGCAGCAAATACATCCGTTCGACATTTCGATCAGTCGCTCTTCGGTGCGACTCAATTGAGTTCCGTCAGAAACCAGCATGGCGTCGAAGTTGACTTCGCTCATGTCGTTCACGATGACTGCAACGCGCAAGCCTTCGCGATTATTGAGTACATGATTTAAAAGAGTCGTCTTGCCTGAGCCCAAGAACCCCGACAAGACGGTGACCGGCAATTTCGCGTTCATGGGACTCCCTTGCTTACTCTTTTACTTTGGACTGGTTTTCGAATTGCGTATTGTACGCACTTGCATAAGAATTGCATACAGGATACGCTCGGACGCCGGAGCATTTTTGCTGCGTTGTATATTCCTCGCTAATTCTTGCCGCCGTATAGGGTTTTTTCTTAAGGAGTCCAGCATGCAGTTTCGCAATACGCAAGAGAAGCCGTGTTCGTGGCTCAATTCTTTCGAGAGTCCAGAGGAGTCGATTGAAATTGATCGAGGTGTGGTTGTGAATCGACGCTGGGTTTTTGGAGCTGGAGCAGCGGCAGCGGTAGGCTTAGCATTCCCGCTTGCGCCCAGTCTTTTCTCGCAGGAAGCGAACCCTCTGATCATGGAGTCTACGAAATCAGAAGCAAACGCAATCAGCTTAGAGCAGTTTTTGAGCGAAACGCGGCCCGCCGCTAGGACCATGGTCAAAAGTAAAGCGCCGGACGAAGAAGCGTTCATCGAGCTCGCCATGCAACAACTGGGACGGCTCGAATCCATCGAAGCGAGCCGCGCTCACCCGGGCGGAAAAGGTTGGACGATGGATATGTCTGCCTACGTGCCACCAATCATGCTTTATCAGATTCGCATGGAGCCCAACTCGGTGATCAGCCTGCACGACCATCGCTTTCACAACGGAGTTTTAAGCGTGCGTGAAGGCTCGATTCGCGTTCGCAACTTCGATATTTTCGAGGCCGATCAAGAAAAGAAGTGGGATGTGGCTGCGGGACTCGTGCCTGCCATGGGTGAGTCCTTTGTGATTCAGGAAAAGAAGGACATCACACTCAAAGTAGGCCAGCAGGCAGGCCTCACAAGAACTCGCGAGAACATTCACCAGGTCGAAGCGGGCCCCGACGGTTGCCTTCTCTACGACTTGTTCGCGAACTTTAAATTTAACGCACAGTCGTTCCATATCGCATGGGATGGTAAATACTCCGATCCAGCCAAGAAACTTTGTCAAGTCACTTGGATTCCACCGGACCATACGCACGAATAGAACCTGGTTGGTGTACCGACTTTAGTCGGCTGAAGCAGGGATCATCCGGCTGAAGCCGGGACACCAGCACCATCCGCCTAAAGGCGGTACACCAGCACCATCCGGCTGAAGCTGGGGCATCAGCTTGTAGTTCTTTAATCTGTCAATTCGACAACATCTCGTCATGATTGAGCAGCAGCAGGGCCATTCTTTCCCAGGCGACTTGCTCTCCTCGTTCCGCTTGGACTTTAACGAAATATGCGACAGACTGCTTTAATTCGGAAGAGTCAGGTGCACGCCCAAGCACTTGCTCCCACAAGCCAACGACCTTGGATTCGATGTTGTCGTTGGCCGCAGGTTGGCTCTTGTCCATAAGAGAACTTGCAATGCTCTGCGCAGCATCGAGAAACGTAGTGTCGTTGAGTGCCATCAATGCTTGAACTGGTGTATTGGACGGCATTCGGCGTGCAGTACAGAATTCGCGAGAGGGTGCGTCGAAAGCGGCCAGAACAGGGTACGGTATACTTCGTTTGGTGTAAGTATATACAGATCGACGATAGCGATCTGATTTGCCAAGTTCCGGAGTAGCCCATTTGTCTCCAGATTGAAATGGAAGCCAAACTCCATTGGGGATAGGCGGATGTGCCGGCGGGCCACCTTGAGATAAGGACAATATCCCAGCCACGCTCAAAGCGGAATCGCGGATCACCTCTGCCGCTAATCGGTTGCGCGGTCCTCGGGCTAAAAACTGATTATCTGGATCGCGTCGGTACGATTCTACATCTGCAGCCGAGCTTTGGCGGAATGTCGCGGAAAGCACGATGTCGCGCAGTAGCCGTTTTTGACTCCACGCATACTGATGCTGAAATCGAAATGCCAATTCGTCAAGCAATCCTTGGTTGCTGGGCAAATCGCCCGATGATCCAAAATCCTCTTCACTAACCACGATCCCTCTGCCAAACAGCCGAGCCCAAATACGATTGACGTGGACGCGTGCAGTCAACGGATTGTCGTTGCCCACAATCCAGTCCGCCAATTCCCTTCGGGTCTGAGGTTGGGGGACATCATTACCCAACAACGAAGAAGGGAGCCCGGGCTGAACTTCTTTGTCTTTGGTTAGAAACAACCCACGAATGAATACGTGCGTTGGTCTTCGCAAATGCGGAACCAATTCCCGCAAAACGGGAACCGTAACACTTGGGATCGCAGCACGCTTCTTGCGCAATTCGCTTAGCTCACGTTTCAGGATAGCACGCGAATCGGTCTCCAGCGCAAGCACTTGCTCTGCGTCGTTGCAGACATAAACTGCGACACGCTTTGACACGAGCGGAAATGCATCTAGAACGAATTTCCGATGAGCAAGGATCAGCCTGATTTGCGCTCC
>CAIXME010000117.1 GCA_903920425.1 uncultured Pirellula sp.
CTACAGCGACAAAACCAAAGACACGCCCCAAGAAAATCTCGGTCGGGCGTACAGGCTTGGTAACGATCGTGTAGATGGTTCGGCTCTTGATGTCCGCGGGTAGACTAAAGCAGCTCAAAAACAATCCCAAGACCAACACGACATAGTTCGTCGATGAAAGGACGAAGGAAATGTACAGCCGTGCGGGATACTCAGCCTTCGGATCGAGGTACCATCCAGCGAACATGATTGCGATAACAAATACCGCAACGACGACGAGCACCTTCTTTCGGATCGCTTCTTTGATCGCCAGCCGGGAGATCGCCCCTATTCGCCTAAACGAAGTCTTGGGTATGTCGATGACGAATAGTTCGCGAATGATCTTAGCAACTTGTAAGAATCCTTCGCCCGGCCCGTATTTCAACAGTGCGACAACGAATCCGATTACGAATCCTACGATAGCCAAGACGAGAATCAGCAGGAACCCTTGCAGGAGCCCTTGCTGCTCGAACAGCCACTCGAAATAAGTCCAAAATTGTTCTGGTGTAAGACGCATGAGAAACTACTAATTCAACCTTTCAACGATCGCGGGGTCCAAGATGACGTTAGTGATGGTGCGGAGCTATTTAAGCTCCGCTGCCGCGACGCCCCGGTCGTTGCTCGCTCTCGCGAACGATATCGAGGAACAGTTCTTCCATTGTCGTGGTCGGATTGTCCATCTGGAGCAATTCGCCATTGGCTTTCGCAATCAACTCGCGAATGTCTTGCTTGGTCTTTTCATCGAGTCCCTTAGCGTGGATCTCCGTCACGTCCTGCACCTTCAGCAAGCTATCCACGCGTCCCAATTCCTTGAGTTCCCCTTGATGGAGAATAGCCACTCGGTCACACACGTCCTGCACGTCTGCCAGTTGGTGAGAGCATAGTAGAATTGTTTTTCCTTGCTCGCGCAGCTTGAGGATCAAATCCTTCATCTCGCGAGTACCAATCGGATCAAGACCGGTGGTGGGCTCATCGAGCACCAAAAATTCTGGCTCGTTAATCAATGCTTGAGCGAGACCAATCCGCCGCGTCATCCCCTTGGAATACTCTTTCAATTGACGCCGGCGAGCTCTCTGGAGCCCAACCATTTGAATTAGCTCTTCCGTTCGTTGACGGCGAACGTCCGCAGGCATGTCGAACAATCGACCGTAAAAATCGAGCGTTTCTTCTGCGTTCAAAAATTTGTAGAGATACGATTCTTCTGGCAGATATCCAATGCGTTCATTTTTTGCAACGTCCGTCGCATCTTTTCCGAAGACGAACGCTCGGCCCGACGTTGGGAACAACAACCCCAACATCAGCTTGATCGTCGTCGACTTGCCTGAACCGTTCGGGCCCAGAAGACCGAAAATCTCTCCACGGCGAACTTCGATATCCAACGCCTTCAACGCGTTGACTTTCTTTCGCCCCCAGAAATCTCGGTAGATTTTCCCAAGATTTCGCGTTTCCACGATAACGTTGGAAGGATCAGTAGACGCGGTCGATTGTTTTGTTGGTTCCGCTGCAGTTGACATAGGTGATATTCGGTTAAATGACTAGCAGTCGAGGTGGCCGCCATCGCGGAGAAAGTGAAAAAACGGTGGAGGGAGAGCAAAAAGCGGAATTCCCAATCCTACTTGGGGGCTTTTACGCCATCCGAGGCGACTTGGTTCAAACGGAACTCACCGTAATATGCTCAAGCTTTTGAACGCTTTGTCATTGGATTTTGCCCTTTTTTGTCGCCAGAGCGATTCGGGCCAGCACTATAAATCCGAAACAAACCCGCGACAAGCGACCTTTCCCCTCCCCCAAATCAACGCAAAGCAAATAAACTATCTGCCGTGCCGTTCCGGAAATGGAACTTGGCAAAACTCCTTTTTTCTCACGTTGCCCCAAAAAAAGTCCCTTAGATCCGATGGATCGGCTCAATCTCAACTACGTTCATGCAGTCCGCTATCTGTACGACCGCATCAATTATGAAAAGAACCTAGATCGCCCTTACGATCAGCGTTCCTACCGACTCGCCCGCATGGAGTATTTTCTCAAGGAGCTGGGGAACCCGCACCTCGCTGCTCCCGTCATCCATGTGGCTGGAACCAAGGGCAAAGGCTCGGTCTCATGGCTGATTGCGGAGACGCTTCGCCGCTCCGGCCGGCGTGTGGGACTGTACACCTCGCCTCATTTGATGGACCTAGAAGAGCGATTTGTTATCGATGGCGTCCCGTGTACTCCAGCCGAGCTTGTATCTGGAATCGAAAAACTCAAGGAAGCCGCTAGCGCGACGACCAACACATCCCATGGAATGCCCACTTTTTTTGAAATGACCACCGCTCTGGCTTGGATGCTTTTCTCTCACCGCAAAACCGACGTTAATGTGATCGAAGTTGGATTGGGGGGAAGATTGGACAGCACCAACGTTTGCCAAAGCTCGCTCGCCGTCATTACTTCGATCAGCTTCGATCACCAACAACAATTGGGAAACACTATCGAGCTAATCGCGACGGAAAAGGCTGGCATCATCAAAGAAAAAGTCCCTGTTATCTGCGGGGCTCGCCATCCCGATGCGAGACAAGTGGTTCGGTCTCGATGCCTGGGAACCCACAGCGATCTCTGGCAAATCGGTGTTGATTTTGACTCCGAGATCACCCCGCTGGCCATCCCTCTTCAAAAGAAGTCGCATTCAGAAAACACACCCGCGAGCCAACTTGAATTCCACTCGCTCAATCCTACATTGCCCATCAAGCAACTTAGCAACGCTGCCGTTCGAATGCCTGGAAAACACCAAGGGGATAACTCGGCCGTCGCTATCGCTGTATGGAACCGACTCAACGCGGATGGCTGGAACCTCCCCGAACAACCTCTTCGCGATGCGATTGCGGAGACACAATTGTGCTGCAGAGTCGAAGTCGTCAGCTCGGCCCCTCTTACGATTGTCGACACTTCGCATAACGTAGCGTCGATCGCCGCTTTGCTAGACGCAATTCGCGACCACTTTATGCCCAGCAAGATAACATTCATCTTTGCCTGTTCCAAAGACAAAGAGTATGAAACCATGCTTCAACAAGTACTCGGCGTTGCCCATCGACTGATTGTTACTCAATTCCAAACCAATCCACGGGCAGTACCTGTAGAACGGCTTGAAGAATTGGCAAAATCGTATGTAGAGCAACATCCTGGCGTGGAAGTTCTTTCAGCCCCTTCCAGCGAACAAGCTGTCGAATACGCCACACGATCTGCGACCGAGAATGAACTGATATGCATAACCGGCTCTTTCTTTCTCGCTGCGGAAACAAGGCCACTATTCAATCCACAAAGCCACCATCATCTTGAACGGGAAACCAAGCATGACCAATAACCTTAATGCGAGGGACGGCATCCCGTCGGCTATTCGAGTGAAAGAGTACATGCAAGGCATCGACGGGAAATGGACGTTCACTCTCTCGCGCGATGAATGGAGCCATCTGCGATTGACGGACTCGGCCGGCAACGTATTTGACGATATCAGCGTCGTACCGTTGTTTCCGATCTCTTCTAGCCAACAATGGATCTCTCTTGTCAGCAAAGATGGCGAAGAGCTCGTATGCCTGGATACGCTCCAAGGGATCACTCCAGAAAACAACAAACTGCTACAAGAAGAACTTGCCCTACGCGAATTTGTCCCAATCATCGAGAAAGTGATCCGCGTTTCCGGAAACCAAGAACCATGTGAATGGGTCGTCAAAACCAACCACGGTGAGACAAGTTTCGTTATCAACTCGGAAGAGGATGTTCGACGCGTTTCCGCAAAAGCCGTCACCATCACCGATGCAAACGGAATTCGATTCCGAGTCGAAGACCTGAAGAAACTGGACAGCCGATCTCGCGCCTATGTGGAATGGTACGTTTAGACGCATCTGTGTAGCATCTGGCCAGGCGTAGCTAATCGCGATGTAGCAACTTCACCGCGATGAGACTTTGCACACCATCGGGCTCGCCCCGATGGATGCGTTACTGGCCGGCTACTGCAAGGCCTTACTCGTATCCCGCGAGCCATGCCTCCCATGCCCTTGCCAGGGAACGAACAAAAATGGAGGAGGCGATGGCATTGTAGCTGCTCAGTCATAGCCCACCTGCGCAGTGCCAGGTGTGGCGTTTGCTTCTACTACTCGCAGCCGATCGCCAATCGCAGCTCAGTTTCTGCTTGATGCCATTCCAGCCAACGCTCGATAACCGCTCCACGGCTCTCTTGCAGCTTCAATCGCACATGGAACTGCTCTGCAAGATTACCTTGCACATTGCTCATTTGGATCAATTGCTCCAGGCGCTGCTCCCACTGCTTGACCTGCTCCGTTGCATTGACCCAACGCAATGCAGCCCCTTTCTTTTTCTCAAACGCAAGCTCGACTTCCACCGATATTTGCTTGGTGCGTTCTGCAATCAACGAGTTTATCCATGACTTGCGTGCTTCTAATGCGCAAGCCATCTCATCAGGGTGCAGACACTTGCTAACAAACTTGCTCCAAAAATAGGATCGCGCTGAGACGTTCGGAACTCCGGAGAGGAACGCACCGATCTCATTCCAAGCCTCCAATGTTTCCGGCGATATCGTGCTCGACAATCGCTTAATCGTCAGCAACTCGCAACGGCACTCAATCGCTTGCTCTATCCGCTCGCATAGCTCCGCATCGCTGGGATGCAGCTGTGGATCTTCGTGAGGAGCATGGCCGCACGCGGCTTGATGTCCGATCAGTCCTGCCAGCTGGACGCGTAGCTGTTTCAATTGGGTCCTGTTTTCGATTTGCCTATCAACCATAACCGTCATCGTACGGCTGACCAATTGGTCATCCGGGATCGAAACACCTTTCGCGATGAGCTCCCGTTGCGCTTGCAGTTGTTGCGAAAGCAATTCCAGAGTCTCCTCCAAAAGGCGATCCGCTTGCAAGCTCGCAGCAATTGCATAATGCAGTTTCAAAGCATTTGCGGCTGCCGACTGCCTCAATCGATATGCTGTCGCCAGCCGGACTTGATTCAATATCGCCCGCGTGTCCGCCTCGTTCCTGGCTGCCGCGCGAGTCCAACTTCGGGCTTTACTGTCCGCTTGTATCAAGCTAGCCGCGTTGCATTTTTGCGCTGCTAACTCGGCAATTTGAAATGATGTGAGGGAAATCTCAACAGAATCAATTCGGTCGCGAATCACCGGCAAAGAAGCCGAGCTGACGAAAAAGAATGGCGGAGCTGACGAAGGTTCCGCAATAGTTTGGGAGTCGCGTTGCCCCAACGCAGTACTGCAATCCACAACTGTCGGAAACAGGCAAACGGCAATCAGCAGCAAGCGCAGTTGCCCCGTAGATTGCATGGTTCGTTTCTGACCTATTGCCCCTGCCATGTGCGTCAACTCTACCGTCTTTGCTAAAGCTAGCTCTTCCGCAGAAGAGGCCTCGTATGCTGCTTAGATCGATTGTTGGGGCTTCGTTTGTGAACGCATATTCCAGGAATGCGTTTCATTCAGGTTGGGCGAACTGTACGGTCTCAATCGACTGGGCGAACGTCAACGGAAACGGTGAGCGAAGTATACCCCCCGCCTATGAAAACCCCTTGGATTGGAGAGACATCGGCATAGTCTCTTCCCCATGCAACGGTGATATGCTCCACACCGGGAACAATGTTGTTGGTCGGATCAAAGTCCACCCAACCTAATGCCCCCGCGTAGACGCTAATCCAAGCATGCGATGCGTCGGCCCCCACGAGTTTCTCTTTGCCAGGTGCAGGGTGCGTGAGCAAATAGCCGCTTACATAGCGAACAGGGACCCCTAAAGATCGAAGGCAACAGATCGCAATGTGGGCAAAGTCCTGACAAACCCCTTGGCGTTTTGCAAACGCCTCGGCCGGCCGCGTGGAAACATGCGTCGCTTCTGTTGAGTATTCAAACTGGAAGTAAATTTTCGATGTCAAAAGACGCACACAGTCGATCAAACTGCGATGATCGATCGCAATATCGACAGCGTAATCAGCAAACATCTGCCCCTTTTGGCAATGCCGCGAATCATGCAGAAACTCCGCGGCCTGACGTTCCGCTTCATTTGAAGGCGACTTGAGGGCATCAACCACTTGTCGCCATGTCGGCGACCGATCCAGATCGTATTGCGGTTTGCTGCGTTCTACGATCGACTTGGCCGTTACGGTCAGGTTTGGATGCAACTGCTCAATACTAAAGAACTCAGACCGGTTACCAAAACTGTCGTTCCAGCAGTATCGGGAGTCAGGCGTGGGCGATACTTCGACGTACGATTGATGCACACACTGGTACGGACAGTCCCTCGGCCGCAAATGCATCTGGTTATGACAGAGCGAACTAGGAGAAGAATACTCGTAGTGCGTTTTGTGGGTTATCGCATATTTTCGAAAAATATCGGGCATTCGCACTTTGAAAATCAAGCGGGAAGGGACGCACAGCGTACCCCCCATTCTACGATCAAAGTCGCACTTTAGGTAGGTGGATACAGCGATCTGCCAATCGCCTCTAATCCTTGCCTGAATGCTTTACCTTGGCCCAATACTCTTCAAACGCGTTATCCTTGTGAAAATCGGGGCTATTGTCCGCGTCATGGCACTCAGTGCACTTGTCCTGCGCTCGCTCCAAAGGCAGTCGCATTTCCGCGCGGAGCTTATCCCGCAATTCCGCATCGACGACCAAATCGCCAAGCTCCACCGCTGCATGTTTCGCCCCGGGACCATGGCAATTTTCGCAACCATTGCCCGTCATATGCGGGGTCGCTTCCAACGATTCGTAACCCGTTCGGTATGGAAAGAACTTCTGAGGATTCCAACCCGTCACATGGCACGATAAGCATTCGGGATCAAAATGGCGAGCCATCGTTCTCTGGGGTGGCTCGACAATCGAATCGGTTGCGTGTGCATGCGGGGTCTTGGACCAAATATCGAAAGCCGTCGTATGGCATTCACCACACTTTTCGGATCCAACAAATTCGCGTGTAGTCGGGTGCGAAACAGGACGAAGCCCTAGACCGCCAAACGAAGCAGCCTTGATCTCATCCTGATACTTGCCGAACAATTCGGTGATTCGAGGCGAGTCTTCAAATTGGGAGCTGAGCGCAATTCGCTGATAGCGAAACGGTTGCTTGGCATCGTCGAACAACCCGAATAGTCCTGCGTACATTCCCTTAACACCAACCTGCACCATCTGGCACTCGGTTCCAGGGACTTGTTCAGGACGGTATGTAGGCTCACCAAAACCACCCGTCGTTATCACCAAGCCAAACTGCGGGACCGCTTGTACGATTTTGATCGATTCCTCAAGCGATGCATGGCAAATCAATACTTGAAAATCGCATTTCTCCGCTTTCAGCGAAGCCGCTACCTTCTTCAACGAAGCCACCGCAGGAGTGATGGACACGTCCGAATTACGCACTTTCTTCGCGTTTTCGTCTCCCAGCACACCAGTGATTCCAACCTTGCGATTCCCAACTTGGATCACTTTGAATGGCACGTCGAAATCCGGCAAAATGCTGACGTTCGCCGAGACGAATAGGCCGCTCGACTTGCCGTCGTCATTGATCAACGGGTGCAAAAGCGAGTTGATATCCAACTGCAAATCATCATCGCCATACGTCGTCGCTTGATAGCCCATCAAGTTAAATGCCTTGGCAGACCAACCGTATTTGATCTCAGACTGCCGACCAAATCGCCCAACTTGGTTTCCACCATCGATCGGTACCACATTCCAGCCCCGCTGGCGTACCGAAGTCAACAACGTGTCCCTGCGATTCAAGCCACCTTTCTGGTTCTCTAAGCCTGTGCAACCACAAGGCTCCATGTAACCGGATTGCTTGCCGGTAATATAGAAAACTGCCCAAGGATTCGACCAGTCGACCGCAATCTTTTGGTTCTTCTCTTCTTGCGTCGCCACCGTAATCGGTTTGGATTGCCCAACCAAATCGTTCGGTTGCTGAACCGACGCTCGCGCTGCATCCGCCGTTAACTTACCCGGGGATGCCGTCTGCGTCGTTTCTTTCGTATCAGCAGGTGTCTGATCGGTAAACCGAATCCGGACACGGTTCGGCGAACTCTTGTCTGCGGCCCCTTGAGATGGATTGCCTTTGGGAGGCTGACCATTGAGGTATGGGACCGAAACCGAGAACGTACAAGCAAGTGCGATTGCTAGCCATGCCTGGCGGGCACGGCGGTTCGATCTTTCAGTCCTTTGAATTGCCACCGACTCAACCTCCGAAATGCAAGCAATTGATTTTGCTAATCTTTGATGCTGAACTTGATAAACATCGGAAATTCTGGCGCACTTTCGATATTCGTTTCCAAAACAATCTTTGCGAAATCCTTTGCGAACGTACCGTCCAAGTCAATCTCTGGCGAGCCTGGTGGAACTTCGAGGGTTATCGTAAAGAACGTCTGAGTTGGTGAAATGGTTGGCTCGCTGATCGTTACTTTCAAGTGACTCTCAACGGAAGCGGGAACAAGCCTCGCAAGTTTCAACGTGGGCGATTCGGCATCTCCCTTTTTGATTCGTAGGATGAAACTCTTTTTGAGTCCTGTTCGACTCGTCCCTTTACCCAATGCAAAGATGTTTCGGTCCTCGTTGTAGTCATTCCCGGCGACCACGTTAATCACGGAGATCGCGCGGCCACGGATTGGAAAATAGACAAACTCTTCTGGATCACCAAGGTTTGCAGGTTTACGTGCGAAGGTAACGTTTCCGGAAAAGGTACCAGCGGGGATCCCTCTCAAGAGCTTGACGCGGAAATCCAGCATGTATCGGGCATCCGCGTACCGAGGCACTTGCCCTTTCTCCAGCTTCACCGGCTCACCCACAGTCACTTGCACCTTCTTGGATGTGACGGTGTCCAGCCAACCGCCCGATGTGATCGCCATGGGAGCTTCTTCAAAGCTGTAAATGCGGCCCGTGATGTCCGTTTCCTCGTTCGACTGAAAATCCCCCAAATTGAAATCGACGGGGTCTACCACATACGACTGCCCAATTTCACCATGGATAGTCAGCTTGATTTCCTCTTGATCGATCGCATTGGTGACAATGGTGGCCGATTGCGAAAACTCCTCGACCCCTTTTTCAGCCAACCACTCAAGCTCGACATCGGTATTGTCCCCAGGCTTGAGTATTTGCTCCTCAAACTTGCCAATTGTGCATTTGCACGTGCTCGACTTAAAACGCAGCTGGACCTCTGACCCACCTACGTTCTTAAAGACGAATTTGTGCGATCGTCGCGTCCCTTGTCGCATCGTGCCGAAATCGAGGTCGGTTCCCCCCAGCACTTCGATTCGCCCAGGAGTTTTGTCGCGGGGCTGCTCGGAGCGCAAAATCGCCGCTTCCATGTCCTCTTCTGGCCCGATCACGTTTTTCATTCCGCTAGTTCGCTGAACGAACTGGAAACTTGCAATTCCGTAGCCGATGCCAATACACGCCAAAACAAAAATTAATGTTCGCATTTCAAGTTTACTGAGAAAACCGACCGAGAATCGAATGCTCGCCGACCTGTTTCGGCGAGGAGCGACAACGCTTGTACTATGCAAAATCCAGGTGCCACACCTACGGGACGGTATTACGTAACCAAACCATCACAGGTTCGCCCCGTGCATTTCCCGGTTCCTCGCGGATTCGTGCTTTGTCGGGGAGAGGCTCCCCTGTCGCCTCTAAAGAATACGGGAAATAGACGACGCTTGCAGCTAGTTTTCTATCCGAATGGGGGGTCGTCCGGTCGATTTCGGTGACGCGATCCATGTACACCTTGGCTCGCTCTCGGTCCCCCGCCCATACCAACGCAATGGCAGCCTGCAGTTGAGCGGGAATGGAGCTGGGATAATTGTCTGCGGCCCGCACAAAGTAACCGCTCGCAACCGTGCGTCTCGTGGCGAGATCTTCATTTTTCTCCAACGGAACCTTGGGTTGGATCGGTTCCGGGAAGGCATCAGCCAAAATTGCATTCCACCTGCCACAATCGGTTAAAGCAATCCAATTGATCGGATCTCGATTCAAATAGGTGCTGACGCTCAACTCCAATGTTTGGTTCCACTTGGCCTCTTCGGTTGCGGACAATCGATTCCGCCCTTGCATGAGCACCTGCATGGCGTGCTCGGC
>CAIXME010000118.1 GCA_903920425.1 uncultured Pirellula sp.
CCTTAGCACGAAATCCGATTTGTAGTTTGCTACCTGTTGCTCGGTGATACCGAGAGCTTCGGCTGTTTCTTTGTTGCTACTGCCAGCGACAAACAACAGCTCCATGCACTTTAACTTTTGCCAATCCGCTTTGGATTGCCATTTGTCTATCTGGTCTTTTAACGCTTCCACCAGAGCGATTTCCTCTGTGTCGCGGCGTTCAACCGAGCGTGCCATGCTGCTGACAGCTCGGAACGGTGCGGGAACTTGCTGGGCACCATCGCTCGAGTCATCACCGGTGTAAAACGCAAGAGTGTGTCGTCGACCTTCGCGTCGCAAATGATCGGTCAGTTTGTACGCTGCGATCGAAAACAGATAGCTTTCTAGCGGACGCTGACAATCAAAGTTAGGCAGGCTATTCAGAAATCCAACAAACGTCTCTTGGACGATATCTTCGGCATGCGACCGATCGACCAATCGAGACCCCACAAAGGCTAACAGTCGCCCTTCGAATCGATCGATCAATTGTTGCCATGCATGTACATTTCCAGCACGAATGCTTTCGACAAGCAAACGTTCTGGGTTGGTTGAATTGTTGGGGTCGGCTCCACTCATTACTTGAGTTTAGCCTTTTCCCGCTTCGCCAAAACCCCAACCAGCCCAGATAACAGCGTAATTGCGGCGATTCCAACACCTCCCAAAACGCCAGCTTGCTTGGTTCGCTTTTCCCGTACGCTGGCGGATTCCCACTCTCGTACCTTTTTTAGTTGCTCGGCCGAGATTTGCAGCCCAACCCAAAGTTGGTGGTAGACGACATTTTCGCGAGTTTGAACGTTGTCGAATTCTTGCTTTTGGTTTAACCAAAACTTCTCAACGTACTCAAGCGTTAGATCTTCTAGCGATGACGAAATTGGGGTTTTCAGGACATTCTTGTCCAAATAAGCCTGCACTTCGGACAGCATACGATTGCGCAAATCGTCTCGACATTGGTCCAAGTCGGTAAAGAGCGAGCTGCTGATGGCAAACCGGTACTCGTCACCCGCTACAAGCCCCTTTTTCACCCACTCAGGTGTATTCTCGCCAAGTAGCTTTTTCGGTAGCGAGTCACTGGGATCCATAACATCCTCGTCAAACGCATCGCCGCTGAGCACTTCCGCCCCTACCGCCTCTTTAATCGCAGACGAAGCTTCGTTGAGGATGGCACTCATTCCCTTGTCTAAGCCGCCGATCACAACCTGGATGCTTGGTCCATCATCTTCGTCCTCTAAATCAGGCGGAACGGGTGGCACAGGAACATTGGGCAACAAGGAAGGTTCATCCAGCTTGGGAGGCTGTGGCGCTGAGCCAGTCGATTCATCCGACTGAGCCATCGCAGTAGCGGCCATACAACCGCCTACGAACATCGCTCCCAGGGCGTCAATCCATCTCGTATTTTTTTGATTCATCATGATTAAGCCAACTGTGTTGATTCTTTGTGATCAATCCAGGGTGAAGCCATTTGCAAAGTAAAGGAAGTGACACCGGCCAAGATAAAGCACCAAGGCGTTGGGAAGTAAAAGAGTCCTTGAACCAACCCAGCCATCCCGACACTCCACGCGATAGCCCACAAGCTGAACCGGTTCTTGCGAAGAACATCGGACTGACGCCACCATCGGACGATCCACATCAACGCTCCGAAGTATGCAATGTGACCTGCGAGGAGAGGTACGGAGTTCTCACCGTAAAACCCTTTCCACGAGCGATTCCACATTTGGTCATCGGTCATGATGCTGATCCCTTGCTCGGAGGATATGGACTCCCAAGGTACCATCAGGAAATCGCTGATCGAGAAGCTAATGAGTCCTAGTACGACGCCAGCGGTCAGTTGCACGAACCGAAAGACGATGGAGTCTTCGGAACGTGTTTCCCAACGCCTCGAAAGGAACAACACGGTCCAAGTCATCAGCAGCGACATGATGCTGGTCCATGCGATGCCCGATACGATGGCGTTTGCATTATCTAGATCGCGAGCGATCGTGAGCATGCTGCCGCTTGCTGCGATAACAGCCATGACAATTCCGGCAAAAGCCCAACTCCTGGTGTACCCGTGACTGCGAGTCCAAAATCCACGCTTGCTGAGTTGGCTTCGTTGTTCTACTTGCCAGTTGCGCAATGCCACTCGATACGGAATCGGTGCCGGCTTGGGTGCAGCAGGCTGCACAGCCGCGACGTTCTGGTAGTGAACCGTTGGCTCAAACCCTTGGGGCGTGCGTGCCTGCTGAGCGGCGCGAGCTTGCTGTGGGCTTTGCGGCTGCTGAGGTCTACTCACAAACGGTCGCGGAGGCATCTTGGGGGTAATCGGTGAACTAGGTCCACCGGAAATGTACCAAACCACGTAGTAGAACAGGTAGCAAACGAACAGGACCATCAACATGGGGGCAATCCAACCCGCATTGAGTATCAGACTGATAATCAATACAGCGATCGCAATGCCTCGACCGCCGGGGGGCAATTGTCGAATGTAGTTCTGTCCATCCACGAATGCCTGATGTACCCATTGAGCCAACGGCTCTTGATACAGCTTTTCGGTTTGGTTTGCATTCGCACCACCATAGCGGTAACGCCACGGGTTGGCATTGGATGCAGAGGGAGGTGGCGAACCTGCAATCGTGGCTTCGAAACTGCCGATGGGGCGTGCTACCGGCAATTCGTTCGCGCGACCGGCCTGACCACGCACCGGTTGAATCAATGGAGGAACTTCTGGATCTCCCGACTTCTTTACGGCTAGTCCACTGGCATCCAACTCCCATCCGAGAGCATGAAGCATCTCTCGGCAATCCCGAAATCGGGACGCGGGATTCTTGGCAAGCGACTTTTGGATCACGTGCGCGAATGGCTGCAGAACCTGAGAAAGATCAGGGTCTGCTGTCAAATGCTTGAGAATGATCTCTTGGCTACTTTCTCCGTTGAATGGTACGTTACCGGTCAGGAGTTCATAGAGAATGATACCGAGCGAATAGATATCGATCTCTTTACCGTACTCACCTTTGCCGATCTCAGGAGCCATGTAGTGGAATGTACCGACGCTTTCGGTTTGTCCACCTCGACGCGATGCACTGATGTATTTGGAAAGACCGTAGTCACCAATCTTGATCAACCCGCCATCGATAAAGACATTGGCGGGCTTAAGATCGCGGTGTACGATCCCTTGATCATGCAAGTAGGCGACGCCAGCTGCTAGCTGCGAAAAGGATTGCATCGTATCAACAATGTTCATCCCCTGAGGAAATCGATCCATGCGATCGCGAAGCGAGTCGCCGTCGATAAACTCCATGACGATCCAACCTTGCTCTTGCTTGTCGAACTTGATGTCGTAGATAGCGACCAAGTTGGGATGGCGAAGATTCAAGCAATGACGGACCCCACGCACCTCGACTTCCAGGTTCTTTTGGATGCGTTTTAGCGCGACCTCTTTTCCAGAGTCGCTTTCGGCGAAGTAAACTTCACCGAACCCTCCGGAGCCAACTCCGCGCTTTATTTTGTATCCGTCTAGAGGAGTATCGCCGCTGCCGTATTGGAATTTCATCGAAACACCGATGGGTTCTAACGTCTTAAGTGCTCTGGGATGCTCACCATCTTTGTTTGCGATGGTAAGTTCTTTTGCTGGGTTATTGTTTGGTGGGCGTCGAAGCATTGCAAACATTTTGTTCTCTCCGTCGCCCGATTCACTACCCTTAACTCTGGGTAGCAAACCATTTGTGACGCTTAGTTTACTCTGATTTGGATTTCGTTACTGCCCGTAAAAACTTGGTGTCATTATTCCAGGGTCATGGAAATTTCATCACCACGAATCCTCTGGCCTTGAATCAACGGAAACGGGGCGCGCACAAGCTTGCCATCGATGGAAATGTTTGCATCCTCGCTAGCCCGGCACATCCACTGATTTCCGTTGCGAAATAGAACTAATTTGCTGGTCCAATCAGGACAAACAACGTGAGAATTGCTCTCCGGCCCCAGAACACAGGATTCGCCTAAAAGCAATGCGGCGGAAAGCAACGGCTGCCACCGCGTATGCCCAAGCAATTCCAGCCTGGCGGTACCACTGAGTTGCGTAGGTCGCACATAGCGCAACTCAATGCGCGGGCCTAGTGCGATAATGTTTCCATCGTGCAGCATCACCGCTCGATCGATTTCAACGCCATCAATTCCAACGTTTTGAAGCGGCTGAACCAGGTGATCCTCGCCGTGCCGACGAATGATCGCCGCCTTACGACTCAAATCCCCGCGAATGGCCAGGTCCACAGAATTCCCTGGAAATGCCTGACCGATTGAAATCTCGTGATGATCACACATGGCATAGCTACCAACACCATCGATCCATAGGATTTTCGGTTGTGCCATAGCGATGAGAGTTGCAGAGGGGGAAACAGGTCTTGCGAGATGACTCATCATAATATCTTCCTCTCGTTTCGACGCTGTCAAATAATCATTTAACAAGCCATCTTTGATTCGTAGCTGACGCCTGCGTTTGCCTTTGTCTGGAAGCGATCGCCTTTTGCAATGAAAAGTCACCTGGGACTGGGAACTATGGCCTGGCCCAGTCTAGGGCGAAACCTTGGTCAACCTATCCCACCCGAGCCTGCCGCTTTCGTCACAACCCGGCGCGTTAGCGAGGGGCATTGAATCCCTCGCTTACGCTTCGGGTTGTTATTAAAGCAACAAGCCCGTAAGCGAGGGGCTCGGGCCCCCTCACTTACGCATCAGGCTGTAATTTTATCAGTAGGCTCTCACGCGTCTGGCAGTGAGCCAACAAGCCGAATCGGCTGCCAGCTCACCCCGTTATCGCGAGGCTTCCATCGCGAAAAGACGGAGACTAACGCTGATTGTCAACTAGCGTGCTGACGTCGTTGTTGCCGCGATCGAAGTAGGTCGATATCTGCTCGATCAAATCGGTCGGAGCCTCTTCGGACGAAACAGGGATTCCAACAGTGGTATCAAAGGAATCCACCATCTTTTCCTCGACGTCAATTCGCGTGCCGATGTCCGCTACCGCTTGGCGAACGGCACCTACTCGACTATCGCTAATCGCAAAGTGGCTGCTCGTCTTGGCAACTTCAACCATCGTCAATCTCGCTTGCAGATTCTCGACATCAACCTCCAACTGACGCTTGGCGGCCAAGTTCTCATCGAGTTGACGGCGTGCGCCATCGAGGTTCTTTTCGCGTGCTACGAGAACCTTCTCCAACTTGTCAACGGTCGCTTCTTGCGTTTGGTAACTCTTGAATCGCGAGGTGAGGTCCTGCCGTACTTGTTCCATGTCGTACGACTTTCCGCCGTAACTTACAAACTTCACTCCGCTCTGTGCATCGTCCTTGAGCTTTAGGATGGCTTGTTTTGACTTAACCAATGTCGCCTTCTTGGCTTCGACTTCGCGTTGCAATCGAGCAACCTCGACCTCTTCTCTCGCAATCACCTTGAGATTGCTTGCGATCTCAGGCTTGAGATCGGAAATCAAATCACGCACGCGTTGAATTTCGACGTCCAGCGGGATCTGCTCTTTGATTGTATTGCGAATCGAATGGTAGCCAGTTCGCATGTAACTAACACCCGATGTGCCGAAAATCAAAGCCCCAGAACCGACCACAATTGCGGAACCTAGCAGAACTTTCTTTAGCATTTTGCTTCCCCTTAACGTTGATGAAACAGATCGAGAAAACCTGCGATCTGCCGCTCCCATTCATCACGCCGCTTTCGAATACGACTCGCACTTTGCGAATCCATTGGCCTTCGAAACCGACCGGACGTGAGGGGCACGGACAAAGAAAGATTCGGGGGGCAGAGCAAATTCTTGGTTCTTTTTCAACTTTTTATGTAATGCGATCCACCGGAAAAACAGGACCGCTTTCTCAGTTTGGCCTTTGCCTATCCTCGCCAACCTACTCACCCCTGCGCACATCCGTAAAAAAGGAGGCTTAAACCATGCTTTTTCACAGCAAGAACCAATCTTGACTCAAAGTTCGAATTTTCCCTATCTCGAACTGCTGGAGTTCCTCGACCCACTTTTTGACTGCAAATGACAGCTAAAACACTCTACTTATTGCAAAGAAACGACGCCCGCCCCCGGTCGGCTGCGTACGTCTGCGCGATAACGTGCTTGGGCTGGCTTTGCATGTCTGGATGCCGCCAGCGGGCATACACCGAACTCTATGTGGAAAACATGGCCAGCGAAGTGCGAATGCTGGAAGATCGAGTTTACGAATACGATGCTGCCTACCAATCGCTGGAGCGGGATGTCGAAGAGTGGAAACGCAAGTACGAAAAACTCGAAAGCGAACATCG
This sequence comes from uncultured Pirellula sp., assembly GCA_903920425.1. Taxonomy (GTDB): domain Bacteria; phylum Planctomycetota; class Planctomycetia; order Pirellulales; family Pirellulaceae; genus JBKCUI01. The sequence continues at coordinate 6,298 of CAIXME010000118.1, forward strand.
CAATCAACTTCACTCAAGTCCCGCACCTAGAGAACCTCACAACAATAGTTCGCGAAAATCGGACAGTCTTCTGCGTCCAAGCGATTCGATCCCGACCGAGCCGCCCCCGATCACCCTAAAGCCATCGACTCCCGCCGAAAAGCCCTCGGTCATGATCCCCCAATCCTCTCCCGAGGAAGTCATGGAAGCACCACCGGCGGTTCAGCGGGCACCCGTCTCCCCACCGGTCACCAAACCCAAGGACGATCTCCTTCCTCCCGCGTTCGAGACGCTCCCGCCAAGCTTGCCACCGGCTGGCCTGCCCGAAATGAAACCGGGAACCGAAAGCACGCCTCAAGCCTCCCAGAGCGCTCGGGCCAAGACGCGCAACACGAGCTTCCCATCGCCTGACTCGCTCGTAGAACAAGTCACTACACCTGAGGGCATTTTCCGTACGCCTCAACAGTCGAAACTGATGACCGCCCCGCAGCCCTCGACCAACGCTGAGCTGCATTCCCCACCGACTCCATCACAACTAGGACCAACGAACACCAACAATCCCGCAGGCTTGCCGACGTTACTCAAAGCTCTCCCTAATCTCAGGGATAACAATAGCCAAGGCTCGCTGATGCGGAGCAAGATTCGATTGCCTGAGGGTTCCAAAGTGCAGTGGGCTTCGGCGAACGAACCGGTCCAAAATCAAACTACCAATCCCGCCGTTGACGAAAAGATCCTGAACATCGCTTTCCATCCCACGCTTTGTCGCGGACACAACTTCGACGAAAAACCAGGCGATGACGGCCTTTACCTCGTCATGACACCCGTCAACGAGTCAGGACAAGTCATCAATGCGATTGGGACATTGACGATCGTCGTAGAAGACGCCGGGCTCCAATCGAATAACGGTCGGGTCGCGGCCTGGGAGTTTGAACCAGAGCAGTTAAAGGAATTGCTCGAGCCCATTGGAGCTTCACAGGGTTTCCATTTACGTCTGCCTTGGCAGGACACTCAGCCGACCAGCCCGACGGTAACGATTTTCGTACGCTATATCCTCGAAGACCAACGAATCCTCGTCAACAAAAAAGAAATTCGACTTCGCAAACCCACGGCGGGTCAATCGACATGGACGCCACGGTCCTAACCGTTGACGATGCAAACGGGTTGACTCAGGCTCGATTCTGACCGCTTACGATTCAGAGCTATTGCGGAGTATCGAATTTCAAAAAGCCAAAGCGCCAGTACACTTCTTTGGCATCTTCGGATTGTAGAAACTCATAAAAGCGATGTGCAGCCTCGTTGGCACTGTCGGTTTTTAGCTCCATGAGCACATACACGATTGGATCGTGCAACTCCGCCTCAAACTCGTAGACGCTTATAACATTGGAGCGATGAGTGACATCGCTTGCGTAAACAAGGGCTGCGTCCGCTTCTCCTTGCTCTACATATCGCAGAGCTGTAGTCACATCTTGTCCCCGGACAATCTTTTTGGATTCGGCTAGCGGTTGCCCCAAATGCAATTTCGCGAACACTTGATCCGCATACATCCCCGCCGGCACGTTTTCACCAGCCAAGGCAACCTTGCGAACGGAGTTCTTTAGCAGATCTGCGGGCCGATGTACGTCGCCTGGGTTTTCCTTTGGCACGACAAGCACCAACCGATTCCCCATCAAGTCGACTCGGTTACGGCAAAGCCCTTCTTTGTCGACAGCATTTGCCCACGGGACACTTGCTGAGAGAAACAAATGGGCTGGCGATCCCGCAATCACTTGGTTAGCAAGGCTACTGGTGGCTCCCGCGTTGATCTTGACCAACACGCTCGCTCGGCGTTCATACTGATTGGCTAACGCTCTAAGACATTCTGCAGTACTCGCAGCAGCCGAGACAGTAATGATTGGCTTGACTCCATTGTCCGATGTGGCTCCGCTGGGCGATGTCCGTTCCGATCGACATCCTAGGAGTAGAACATAGAAGCAGACAAAAACGATAGGCTTTACTTGGAGTTGCATCATGGCACACGTATCTCTAGGGCATTCTTTCTTTTGCGCAATTCACTACGCCGCGGAGCCCGCGAACATTCCGCGAATCTCGTAGCGGACATCTCGTAGCGGAAGATGTGAATCTTCCGTTCGCGGAGCCTTTTTGCCTAGCGATTCCAAACGCCCCTGACAGGCATTGGAAACGGGCGATTCACCGGAACTTTCACAAGTTCCGCTACGCATCATTCCCGTAGCGGAAGATGTGAATCTTCCGTTCGCGGAGCCTTTTTGCCTAGCGATTCCAAACGCCCCTGACGGGCATTGGAAACGGGCGATTCACCGGAACTTTCACATTCACAAGTTCCGCTACGAAGGAAAACTAGCGAGAAAACAAACCGCTCGGCCACAGCGAAACCACAAACCAACGGCCGTGGCAACGCTTCATTGTATCAGCGCAATTCAACAACGACCAATACGCGATGGCACGCGCATTGCCGTGCATTCCATCCGCCAGTCCAGAACAAACTTTGTCCACCGTTTGATCTGCTGCACGCCAAGCATAAACTCAAACTGAGCGTTCGCGTCCGACATATCGCGAGACCATTCCGTTCAGCAAAGGAAGAACATGAAAAGCAATGCCAACCAAAACACGCTTACTTGGGCTCGAGGACTCGGCAGAGCACTCGCAATTTACCTTACACTCGCCACAGCCGCATTCTCTCAATCGCTCCCGACCAACTCCAACCGAGAGGCCTTGATTGAAAAGGGTATCCATTACCTCCAAAAAACGGGGCAAGCCGCAGACGGGAGCTTCTCAGCGAAGGCAGGGCCGGGAATCACCGCGTTGGTCGTAACGTCGATGCTAAAAAACGGAAAATCGATCGATGATCCGAGTGTAGCCCGCGGGCTCAAATCGCTCGAAGGGTTCGTCAAGCCAGACGGAGGTATTTACGGTAGTGGCAGATTGATGAATTACGAGACCTGCATTGCAATGCTCTGCTTTTCCAGCGCCAACAAAGACGGGCGGTACAACACCATACTCAAGCGGGCGCGGGACTTCGTCACTGGCATGCAACACGTAGCAGCTGGCGGGGATGCAAACGATCCTTGGGAAGGTGGCGCGACCTATGGAGGCAAAGGGCGACCCGACCTCTCTAACACCAGCTATATGATCGAAGCGTTGAAATCGGTTGACGCTCCCTCCGACGACCCTGCGATCCAACGAGCCCTGCTGTTCGTGTCTCGCTGCCAAAATCTAAAAACCGAATTCAACACCACCGAATTTGCAGACAAAGTGAATGACGGCGGATTCTTTTACGAGCTTCCACTTGAAAAGATCGATCCTTCCACATCGGATGAGCGGTACACTCCCAACGGCGGCCTTCGAAGCTACGGATCCATGACCTACTCGGGACTCAAAAGCATGGTTTACGCGGGCCTATCGAAAGAGGACAAACGGGTAAAGGCCGCAGTGGAATGGATTGGAAAACACTACGCTACCGATAGCAACCCAGGAATGGGCTCTGCAGGACTATATTACTACTACAACGTTTTCGCAGCTGCACTCAGCGCCTCGGGCAGCGACACGATTACCGATGCCAAATCCGTTCAACATGATTGGCGCCGAGAATTGATCGAAGAACTTGCAAAGAGACAAAACGCCGACGGCTCCTGGTCCAACCAAGACGCTCGCTGGTTCGAAAACGACAAGAACCTTTCTACTGCGTTCGCCCTAATTGCTCTCTCTCACTGTCAAGAAACACCCGCGACCACTAGTCCTAAGTAGCGAAAGCAAACTGCTATGCGAATTGCTTCTCATAAGCAGCGGGCGACTCCCTGCGCTCCGAGATTGTTTGACACTGCCGATACCGCAGGGCGATTCGTACGCGCCGTAACTCCCCATGCGATTCGAGTAAGGTGGGACGGGGCTTGGATTGCGAACTCAGCGGCACTTCTCGTTCTGGTCGTTTGGATTGCAATCGATCCTCTATGGTCGGGGCCCGCATCCGAACACGTGAAGTATCTCCCAACGTCAGCACAGGCTCTTTTTGATCAGGCTCGTACGTTGCCACTGGCATACGCATGCATTGCGTTGGCTCTACTAGGTTTGGTTCTGATTTCGTTTGTTTTTTGGGTAGGGGTGTCCCTGCTCGGATCTCGTCATGACAGGTCCATTCGCTCTTGGATGGCGCTCACCACGAACGTCGCTTTGTGGATTGCGTTTCTTGCCACCTGGAATGACATTGCTTGGCTCGGTAAAGGCGTGCGAGCGCGGCATTACATCGCTCCGATTGCAGCCATTTCGAACGATCTCAGGATGGATTGGCCGACCGGAGGTGGAGACTCAGCAGATTATGGCCCCTACATGGCTTATCCCATTACTCAACCCACGTCGTTGATCCTGATGACCTGCCCCCCGGTCCCCAAGGGCATGCAGACTTTCAACGGCGCGGAGAAAACACCGAAAGGCAATGTCGCGCTACCTCTAGTAGGAAACGACGGTGGAGATTGGCTCGAGTGGAGCTCGACCGGCCAGCCACCCGATGACTTCACCACTGGGTTAGGGCAACGGATGCAGCTTGTGAGAGCGAGTAAACTGGACGACCACTGGTTCCTGGTTCGCTACCGATAGACGGAACGTCAATGGCCACTCCCATCGACAGGGCCTACCTAGGATCAGCTACAAACTCGACTCGTCGATCACTTCGGCGCTCGCACGTGTTCCTAAAGCTCGCCAAATCGGAAGTGAAACACTGGATGAAGTCGTAGCCACGCTGCCATCAGCGCGGAGCGTATTCACCAGACCACCGTGGTAACTGCGCGACGTTACCGCCGCGTAGCTCGGATTGCCTTGCAAGCCGTTCTTTCCCTCGAACCAAGAGTTGTAGTCAATGTCATACTTGATACCACCCCGTACCATAGTGACTTGGGTATTGGGCTGCATCGTTGTCGTGAATCCGGTATGGGATGACCGACCATCTGGCCACTCGGTATGTGCCGTTTCTCGGAATTCTGGAGCGGTGCTTGCCATAGCCAACAATTCGTTCGCATTCGATGGCGGCGTCGCATTGGGAGCACCGCCGTTGCGAATGTACGGATTCCATGCTTTGACTTCGGATGCCAACATCGTCTGGCTCGTTCCGTCGGTAATTGCGGATAGTCTTGTAAAGCTATTGGGATAGAAAACGCCATCGCCACTCTGACCGGTTGGAACACTGTAGACGAACCAAGTTCCGAAATTGAATCCGATCGTGGTCGGAAATAACATCGGCCGCCCAGTTCCAAAATCCCGGGACAAATCCGCTTTGGGATCGCTCGGGCAACCGTATACGCTCAACCGCACTCGATCGATCGACATTTGTGTATCCCATGGCCGACTCAACTCGACTTGCATGGACAGATTCGTTTGCTCCAAATATGGCAAGATACGTCCATGAACAGACCAAGAAAAATTCTCAGAGCCAGGTATGTTCGATGGAGACCGGTCCAAAATCATGGACGGTGGCAATTTTTTGAATGCGCTTTCGTAGTTCAAAAGGGCCAATCCCACTTGCTTGAAATTGTTTTGGCATGACATACGCCTTGCTGCCTCGCGGGCAGCTTGAACGGCCGGCAAAAGCAAACCAACCAAGATCCCGATGATCGCGATGACTACCAATAGCTCAACTAGCGTAAAGGCATTCTTCCGAACCGTTCTTCCGTCATGAGTCATTATCGTATCTCCCAAGGCCTAAATCGATATCGTATATCATGATGCTAAGCACATCGTCGCGTGTCTTGCCGCTCAAGAAACTGTTGGGCGATAGCCCGATTTCCTGGTGTGATCGACTTTCGACGTTGACCGAGACTAAAGCAGCGACGCCAACGTTTTGTTCCGCCCGACCATTTGTGCCGACGTGCTTGTCCATTTTATTCGGTCGAGAATGCAGCGTTCACGTGCTGCATCCAGATAAAGTGTATTGGAGCGAAGGACTGTGATGTTTCTGCGTAGATCTTGTTGAGATTCGATCAATTCACTGCTTCGACCAATTTCATTTTTTCCCAAGCCGACGTTTTCCCTCGAAGAACTCCGTCAAGAGGCGACCGCACTCCGGCGCCAAGACCCCGCCGACAACCTCGCATTGATGATTGAAGCGATTGTCGTTTAGCAAATGGTACAAGGACTCAACGGCACCGGCTTTATGGTCTGCCGCACCGTAAATCACTCTAGGAATTCGCGACTGGAGAATAGCGCCCGCGCACATAGGACACGGCTCGAGTGTCACATATAACTCGCACTCGGTTAACCGCCACGACTTTAGGGCCGCAGCCGCCTGAGTGATGGCGATCATTTCCGCGTGGGCCGTTGGGTCGGCCAAATTTTCGCGTTGGTTGTACGCTGCGGCGATGATGTTATGACGATGAACAATGATTGCCCCGACCGGCACCTCGTCTTCGGTTGCGGCATGCTGCGCGAGCTCAATCGCCCGACGCATAAAATGCTCGGCGCTGAAAAGCAAAAGATTGGACTCGTCGTCCGGTTCTGAAAAAGGCATTTCGAATTGGGGGACCGTCTGGTCGGAATTTGGTGCGTGGCGTGTGACTCGTTTACTTGAACGGTCTCAGCCTATTCGATTGCCCCCAAAATGACCAGCCGATATTCCAAAAACGGCCGGTCACACCCTACGAATCGCCACGCAGACCTGGTCGGTATCGCGTGATCACAGTACCGGAGGAGCAACAGCGCGAGCCATGACGCCAGGCTTGGCTTGGTTTGGGATCGCCGTTGTGTCCATGATGACCGGTTGAGCTGCTTCCATTTGCTGCGAAGGATCGCTCCACAGGATCTGGCCGTTTTCGAACTGTCCTGACTGGATCATTTCATTGGGCTCCGTGCCAAATCCGTATGCCTGCGAGGTGATCGGACCTGGATCAACCCAGATGTTCTCATCATCAACACGAATCGTGCCAAGGTCTTGGTCTAAGTTTCGTCGCTGTGCTTCGTAAAACACCCAAACTCCAAGAAAGGTATTCTGAGCTGTCAAAAGATCCTGCAACGCGGAAACGCTATCCCGTGCTGCCGTTGGCCCCGACGCCAGACTCAAACTCTCTCGAATTTGACGCAAGTCTTCGTTGATGGTGATTTGCTGAGCCGCGATGCGAACCGCGTACCGTTGCAATTCAAAGTTGTACTGGTTGTACCGTATGTTGCGTAGCTGAGATCGCAACCCCTGCCATACGCTATCCTCATAGCGATAGTAGTTTCGCTTTGCCTGCTGATACTCGATGAGCACTTGTCGGTATTGGTTGCGCTCTTGCATGCGTGTCAAAGGTGAATCCCATTGAAGCCCTGCTCGCAATCGCCCTGTTTTGCCCCGCAATGACAACGGATTGTCATTTACGTTTTGCATATCACCCGAGAAAACGACATCCAACGAGCTCTCTAAGTTATCAGCTACCACTTCGATCGCTCGCCACGAGTCGACCAAGCTTGCGCGACTATTCATCCAATCAAGTCGATTCACCCGAGCAATTTCAACCGCTTCTTCTGGCGAAATGTCGACCTGAGGCAGGATGACGCTTTCGATACGTGCACGAGCTTGAACGACCTGTAATGCCAGCACGTCTTCGGCGAATTCCGCCAAAATGCTTTGGCTAGGCAGGATCGCCTTGTCTCGCATCGTTTCGAAAAGGGCTCGTGGATCGTTGGTTTCACGCTTGGCTAGGATCTCTTCGAGGCTCGTGTTGAGTGTCTTGATCTTTTGATCACGTTCACGGAAGCGAACCTCCAACTTGTCCAGTTCCTTCGTCAGCGTTTCTGGCAACGTGCGTATCGAGCTAGAGTCGAGCAAAGCGACATCGAGCGATTCAGTTGGCAACAGACTGCAAACGGTGTTGCGTTCCTTTTCGTACACTTCACGCAAACGTCGTAATTCATTCTCTCGGTCTCCCGACACCGACGTCAGGCGCTGGATATCGTTGCGAATCTCAGTGAAATCGCGTCCAAGGATCGTGCGACGCAACGACTCCATTCGATCGATTCGGCCGCGGATTTCGCTAACGGATTGTGCCGTTTCATTGCTCCAAGTCAAAGCGCGGAACTTAGATCCGGTTCCTTTATCGATTTGAACAGGGCTTTGCTCCAGCAGCTTTCCATTGCTGTCACCGATCGCGTCTCGCAGATCACTCACTTGAGCCCGTCGGTCTCGCAACTCTTGACTAATCAAATTGAATTGATCCAAGATCGGATCTTTGATCTCAACACAAACGTACGGAGGCAATCCAAGCGTCCCTTTGAACGTATCAAGCGACTGCTCGTAGTTGAATCGCAACTGCAGCAACGTCGCTTGCGAGGAGATCAACGCCTGTCTCGCTTGCGCGACCTGCAACTGCTGGCTCGGAATTGCATCTTGCGAAGCAGGAATGATGGTCAACTGCTCTCGCAACGTGTCTTCGAATCGAGCCAAGTTGTCACGCAGGCGTGCAACGTTTTCTTCGGCATTGCGAATTTGCAGTTGGTTTTGGACCAACCCCAGGAAACCACCAACGGTTGGTACAGCACCGCCGCCACCAAAACCGCCAGCGTTGTTTTGTACCGTTCCAACGGTTCCGAATCCGCCACCCAATCCTGTGAACCCTTGCAAACCCGCACCACCGAACAATCCACCGCGGCGAGTCGGACCAGCTTCCGCAGCACGACCCACGGTGACCGTCGTATAAAATCCCGTACGATAACGTTCGAATGCGCGCACGTTGTACAGTAGCGTTCGCTCGGCCAAAGTAAGCCGTTCCATAACAACATCCCGTCCACCTCCACGGAGCAACGGTTGTATCAAACTGAAATCGAGTAGCGTCGTCGCTGTTTGCGTGTCAGGACCAGCCAATTGCCATGTCATCGAATTGGCAAACCCAATAATCAAATCGGCTCCATTGGTGAACTGCCTTTGCAAAGCGAACCCGCGAGGCCCATTCGAATTGGTATTGGTAGTAACCGTAGATCGACTAACACCACCGGCACCTCGACGGAGTGCTCCATCGGCCGTGTACGAAGCACTGTAACCAGCGAACAATTGATTCCCAAGAAAGAACCGTTCGGAGCTGACGTCCAATGCGGACAAGTAAAGCGTCTCAATTTCGGATTGATAGACCGTGTTATGCAGTACGGCCGTTTTGACAGCGGCATTTGCATCTAGCACCAGCACGCCCCTTTCATCGAGCGGCAAGTACTGCCACCAAACGGGGTTTTCCGCCGTATTTGTGCGACCATTCACGTCCCACAACGGATAGTGTTTCTTCCCGTTGAGGATCTTCATGTATTCATGTGAGGCTTGGTCATCTTCCGGCATCGGTGGACGATCCGGATTGAACGGATCGAACATCCGGGATGTTCGGTCGACCTGGATTCCGCGCACGCTCGGTGCACATGCATCCAAGACCTTCTCGTCGATCAAACTCGAGACCTCTTGATCGGCTCTATTGCGATAATGCGCACGGTTGCAGCCGTTAGAGGAACTGACGACAGGAGCGGCTAGCAATGCAACGCAACCCAACCGCAACATAGTTCGCAACCACACGCGTTTTCGCACTTGTTCTCTCATCACATGCCCGCCACTTCGTAAGAATCGAAGAAACCTAACTTTCCTTGTCTTCGGCTATTAGCGATCTTGTTGTTGATTCCTAAAATGCCGGCTTGTCGCGAATTGCTCATCCTAGCTTGTTTTCCAATTTTGCCAGAACTGCCGACTTTACCACCGTGACACTCTCGGCAAACCGGGCTTTGCAGACTCAGCAGCCGATTTGGATCGCGCAAAGACGCAAAGACGCAAAGGAAATCCAAGTGATGGCTGCTCTTTGCGTCTGGGCGCCTTTGCGAGAAAAAACGGATTTCAAACTTCCGCGAATCATCCTCGCACAGAACGTGCCCGTTGCGATGGAAACCGTAGTAGTAACAAAGCTGTCTTTATAAGTGCCGGCGGATCAGCAGCCGATTGGGATCGCGCAAAGACGCAAAGTCGCAAAGGAAAACCAAGAACGGCTGCTCTTTGCGCCTTGGCGCCTTTGCGCGAAAAAGGATTTCAAACTATCGCGAATCATCCTCGCACAGAACGTGCCCGTTGCGATGGAAACCGTATTAGTAACAAAGCTGTCTTTATTAGTGCCGGCGGAACAGCAGCCGATTGGGATCGCGCAAAGACGCAAAGAAAAACCAAGAGCGGCTGCTCTTTGCGACTTGGCGTCTTTGCGCGAGATTTGGAATCCTGTCCTGCGCGTTTTTAGGTTTACAGAGACCAGTTCAGTTCGCATTTCCGGGAGTTGTTTCCGCGACAGGGAATGTATTTGACAGCAAAACAGTAATGCATGTCGGGTGAGATGTAGCGTTGAGTTTTCAATTCTTGACGGATGTGGGACCTGATTCCGATAAATCGATTGCCATATGTCTTGGGAATGGATTCCATGCTACTGGCAGCCAATACTCGTGGAAATCACTTTTTCACACGTGACAGATTGGCATGATCGCTTGTGCCTAGGAATGGGATTTGCCATGGCTAGAAAATCTATCGTACAATGGATTGTTTGTGGACTAGTAGCCGCTGCTGGCGGTCAAGCGTCTGCACAAATGGAGTCGACGGCAGAGCCACAGTACTCCCAACCTAGTGGCAGTTCAGAAGCTTTCGACTACTCCGCGATTTCACCTAGCGAAGCTCTGCACCTCAACACGCCGATGCGTTTCAAGCCGATCATCGGTATCGAAATCGGGATGATCTCGATGCATCGCGCTGCACCGGATTCATTTACATTTATCTTTGATCAAGGTGGTGCTCCCTTGATGAACATGAATGAGATGCAAGGTGGCGCAGGAAACGGCTTGGACTCTAAATTGCACCTGTACAATTTGTTCAGCGACTGCAAAGCAATCGACGTAGAGATGCGATACTTTCAAGTATCGAACATGAATTTCGATCAAAACGTCTCCGCAACGACTCCTGTGATTCCCGTATTTTTTAATGCGATCCCCGCCGATCCGGTCAACGTCAACCAAGTCATTTATGACTCCAACATTCGCAGCTACGAAGCGAATCTCGTCGCTCGTACACCGTGGCGAGCTAGCCTGTTAGGGGGATTTCGTTACTTTGAAGTGGCCGAGGATTTCGTGATCTGGGATAACATCGCACAACCCCCTGAAGAGGTGCGATCGCTGACCCGCAATAAAATGGCCGGTGCACAAGTCGGTGGCGAACTCGTCGCCATCTCGAATGCACACGCCAAGGTATGGGGCAGTTTCAAATGGGCAGCCATGCATAACGATGTAGGTGGAAATGCTGTCGCGATCAATCCAGCGACCGACGATTTCATCGTTTCCATTCTTTCCGGTTCCACCACAACACACTTGCTCGATTTCGAATTAGCGGGCTCCTTGAACATCACCCGATCGCTGTCGGTCTACGGCGGCTATCAAGGCTTGGCAGCCTATGGTGTTGGTCTGGTCACTTCGCAAAGTCGTGAATCCAGAATATTCCTACCAACCAACCCGATCGTGTTTGATGACACCCAGTGGCATGGATTCAAACTTGGCATGGTTGCGACGTTCTGATCAAGGAATGCGAATCGACAGGAAAGCTATTTAAAAGCCGAATTTGTCCAGCCATTCGCTCTTCTCCGACTCGCTGACCTCGCGTTGCTTGGCATCATCATGATCCCCAACGCCATCAACAGAAGCCTCTTGCTGTCGTCGTCTCTCTCGTTGGTTCAACTGTTCGTCTATCCAGTCGTCGCAATCGAGCACCGTTGCCCCCCTCGCCAATGCTTTGCGATGGATGGCATGGTCTGAAGATACGACCGTCAACAGCTTTGGCGTAGGGTGCTTTCGAATCTCCAGCTGAATCAGTTCATCCGCAGAGTCCCAGTCTCTGGCAAAGACAATTTCAATTCCGCGATCTTGATAACGCGCCGGCAACCCTGGTGGAGCTTCTTTGGCGTCAAAGACAATCATGGTCCGACTGCGTACCGATTCGTCGATCAAGTCTAAGACTAACGAAACCAATCGCCCTCGCGCCTGCCTCAACGCGTTTTTGTTGTTCATATCCTGCTGCAAAGCAACACTCTGAAACAACAAGTTGTAACCGTCGATCAGCAGACGCATCGAATTACGATTGCACTCCCGTCACCAATCGACTCTTGCGATAGCCGTACACAAAGTACACCGCCAGCCCCATCAAACACCAGACTCCAAATCGCAACCAGTTCAAGTGCCCAATGCCCGCGATCAAATAGAGATTCGTGAGAACACCAAGTACGGGGATCAACGACCAGTTCTTGATAAACGTAACGATCGCCATTCCGACAAACACGAGATAGAAAATGAAATAGGGAAACTTTTCCCACGTCCAATCGGCACTGAGATCGTGGTTGGCCGGGAGAGCATGTTGAAACATGAAGTAGGAGTAGATCACCAGAAACGTTACGACAACGAATTTGCCGTTCAAGTAAGGGACTCGGAAGCCGGGATTCGCAGTGGCTCCATGCGCTTTGTCCGCTTTGTTCAGCGCCAGGATACCGCCCGAAACGAGGACGAATGCGAATAGAGTCCCGAGCGCTGACAGATCCGTTACCAATTGCGAGTTCAAGAACACGGTAGGCAGGGCCACAAAAATCCCGGTGACAACGGTCGAAAACGCAGGCGTCTTGAATTTCGGGTGGATCGAGGCAAATCGCTTTGGCAACAATCCGTCACGAGCCATGCTCATAAAGATCCGCGGTTGCCCCAACTGAAATACTAAGAACACACTAGCCATAGCCACCACAGCACTCAAGGAAATAATGCCGGATAGCCAGTTCAAATTGTGCTTGGAGAACACGATGGCTAACGGGTCGTCGACCCTCAACTCGGTGTAGCTAACCATTCCAGTCAACACCAATGCCAACACAATGTACAACCCAGTGCAAATTGCCAAAGTCAACATCGTTGCGCGAGGCAAGTCCCGTTTCGGATCTTTGCACTCTTCCGCCGTTGTGGAAATCGCATCGAAACCAATGTAGGTAAAGAACACTGCTGCGATTCCTTGTAACACACCCGATGCGCCGTTGGGTGCAAAGGGGACCCAATTCGCAGGCGCGACGTAAAACGATCCGATGAGGATCACAGCGATCACAACGGAAATCTTCAAAAACACCATCGCGTTGCTGACCATTTTGGATTCATGAATCCCAATGTATACCAGCGTGGTAATCACGAGATTCAAAGCCAATGCGGGCAAGTCAAAAATGATCTTGAGTCCACCGATCATGGGTGCTTTGTTCCATATCTCGACCAGCTTGGATTGATCCGCAGCTAGTTCGCCCGTATTCGCTGCCGCGAGCGAACATGAATAGTGATCGTTTTGCAACCAATCGGGTAGCGGTGCTCCGCAATTGTTGAGCAAATTGGAAAAGTAATCGGACCAAGAAAAAGCCACAACGCTATTTCCAATCGCGTACTCCATCAATAAATTCCAACCGATCAGCCACGCGATCAACTCTCCAAAGACAACGTACGAGTAGGTATACGCACTGCCACTGACAGGAATGCGCGAAGCGAATTCGCTATAGCACAACGCCGAAAAGAGACAGGCAACGGCAGTCAGCAAAAACAGACAGACAACCGCTGGACCTCCATCTGCAGCCGCTTTACCGAGCGTCGAAAAGATACCCGCTCCAACTACCGCTGCGATGCCAAAGCATGTCAAATCCAAGAGGTTCAAACTCTTGTTGAGCGATACGCCGGCTAACTCCCGCTCGGTCGACTCATCATGCAGTAGCTGTACGCTCTTCTTACGCAAAAAACGGTCCCAGATCGATCCACCACTCATATTGCTTGCACCCTAAGACGCGTCCTACAGCCATTGTTTACTAGACAGCTACGCGGTCCAGTTTCCGCTGCATTGTAACTACTGTGAAGACTTTGCGTGGAGGACAAAACGAAGTCACACTGCCCACCGGTATCACCACCACAATGCCGAACTATTTCCCGCTAAGCGCCGATAACGACGTTCCACTTCTGAACGGTCCAGCGAGTTACCAGTCCATTCAGCACGTAGGGATCGCTTTGGGCAAATCGCTCGGCAGCCTCGGGACTGTCCCCTCGGAATACGAGCATGGCACCGCCAGAGGGATCGTCAAACGCGCCCCCTAAAACCAACTCTCCTCGCGACGCTGCACTGCTCGCCAGAGCCAAATGCATCTCGCGATAGGGCTGCCGCTGGGTTACGTAATCCGCAATCGTTTCATAACGGAGTACGTAGTGCACGACAGGTTGAATCGATAATGCAGCATCCACGTTATTTCCCACCCAAGCAGTACAGGAACTCCGTGCGTTTGCCATCGGTCCATTGCGACGCTCGATAGTAGATACAGCTATCGCAGATCACCAGGGTCGCTAGCACTTCGTCGCCTAAATGATTTTTCGCTAACTCCTCGTACCGTTCAGGACTAGCGCGGTAAACAAACGTATCGCCACTTTCATTCGTCGCAAAGATCTTGTCGCCGACCAAAACAGGAGATGCGGAAAAGGTTCCGCCCAGCCGTTGCTTCCACACTTCTTCTCCGGTATCCGATTTCCAACAGACCGCGATTCCCGCATCCAATACGCCATAGAGATATCCATCTCGAACGAGCAAAGACGGGACGTAAAGCCGCGTGCTGTTCTCCCACACAATCTTTTTCGAGCCATCTGCCTTAACCGCAGACATGTGATTGCGAGGGTACCCACCGCTGGAGAAAACATTTACCCCATCGGTAACCGTGGATGTGACGCACTCGGTCGTCGCACCGTCCACCTCCCAAAGGGTGTTGCCCGTTAGCGGATCAAAGCTCGATATCCGATCGCAGCCTGTCATGATCAATTGGTCTTTGTCGGCAACTCGAAGAATAATAGGCGAAGGGTAATTGGGCTGTTTTGGTCGTTCTCGAGCCCAAACCTTCTCACCTGTTTTCCGATCCAAAGCTACCACCGCGCCGCCTCCTTTGTTATCAGACGTCACAACGACCATCGATTGGTAAAGGGCCGGTGAAGCACCGTAGCCTTGGTGCTCAACGTAATCGGAGATCTTGGATTGCCAAAGTGGTTTACCATCCAGATCAAATGCGCTCGTTACCAAGGCTCCGCTGTTGGGAAAGTTAACGAACACTCGCTCTCCATCGCATGCCGGAGTGCTCGACGCGGCCGTCGACTTTTCATTCTTGCGCATGCCCCCCGACGTGTGAACGGCTCGCTTCCAAAGCTCCTTCCCATTGCTCCTATCCAAACAAATCAAATACTGTGCACCGCTGGCTTCGTCCGCAGTCTGCGTGAATAGTTTGCCACCGAATAAACAGAACGAACCATATCCACGACCATCGAT
Source organism: uncultured Pirellula sp. (assembly GCA_903920425.1). Classification (GTDB taxonomy): domain Bacteria; phylum Planctomycetota; class Planctomycetia; order Pirellulales; family Pirellulaceae; genus JBKCUI01. Next base: position 21,608 of record CAIXME010000118.1, read on the forward strand.
GGCCGTTTTCCAACGTACGCTGTTGCTTTCATCCCATTTCAACGGTGGTGCCTGATCGGGGGCAGCCGTTCCGTTTCTCTGAGGCCCACGCCACCACGGCCAATCCTTGACGGAAACTTGGAATCCATCGTGAACCGAAATTGCATCCGCCGCATCCATACGGCTGGCTGCGAGACTCAGCCCAATCGTCCCTGCAAACAACCAGAGGGCCAACTGTTTTGAAGTACAAGGAATACGAAAAGCGATCATGGAGGGAACCTAACTAGGGAAGGAAAGACGCTTGGCGGGAGCACCACATAGATGGAACACCCCATGATAAACGCATCGATCGGAATTGTCTCAGCAGTTCGCCGATATCCCTATCAAAAACAGCCCCGATACCATTGCGCCTAGCAAGAATCGCCAGACGATTCGACTTGTCTTGGCTGGCAAACCCTCACGCAAACCATCCCGTCTCGCGTTTGCATAGATTCCCCACTAGTCGCTAGAATGGGTCGCACATGGGCTACGGCTGGGCCCCTTTTTCCGAGACAGCCACAATCTTCTCCTCTTATGCAAAGGTTTTACCATGAAGGCATTTCTCCTGGTTTTGACGTCTCTCTTTTTGGTTGCAAACGCGGACGCGACCAATCTCCTCAAGCCGACAAACAAAGTCGAAAGCTGGCGATTGGAGCAAGTCGATGGCGGCAAAGCGGAAATCAAAGCGGACGACGAGTCGGTTTCCGTTCTGGTCTCTGCAGTAGACTCCACCAATTGGCACGTTCAACTGGTTCAGTCGGATCTCGATCTGAAAGATGGCGTAACGTACACACTGAAATTTAAAGCTCGCTCACCAGAAAGCGTTTCCATTTCCATCAACGCAATGATCGACCAAGAAGACTGGCACGAGATCGGTCTCCATGAAGATCTGTACTTGACCAAGGAGTACAAAGACTACAGCTACGATTTCACTGCGAATGGCACGACTTCTAAAAAGAATCGTATCAGTTTCGTCCTTGGGAATGATAAAGGACTCACCCAGATCAAGGACGTAACCCTCGTTGCCAAGTAGTAGGCAGCGGTGAGGATAAAGTCACTGAACAGAGGGCAGACCAACAATGGGTCTGCCCTCTTTGCTTTGTAGATTAACCTGTTAAGTCTCAGCAGCTACCCTTCTGTCGAGATCGCTCACATTCACGAATCTCTTTGGCTGGTAAAGCATGCAAAGGGTTCGTTGCATTCGATAGACGAAAAACCGACTATAAAAAAAGAGGCCGGCTTCAAAGCCGGCCTCTTGCTTACTCATTACGAAGCAGCACTTCTTCGGTTTATTTGAGATTCGGAATTTTGGCTGATACGAGGACTTCGGTCTCGCCCGAAAATCCAGGTGCCTTCAAAACGGTTGGCCGGATATCTGTCCCGTCATTGCTAAGAATCCGATCTTCACCGACAAAGTAGGTGTGATTCTTTTCGACAATGAGGTTAAACACTTCGGACTGCTTCTCGGCAGGTTGTACTTCTTCGATACTCACCGTTCCTGTTGCTGTATGCAGAAGCATACCGGGCTCCAATTCCCTAGTGCGCAACCAACCGCGTCCAGCAACCCACCAATTATGCCCAAGCGTAGCACAAATCGCCTGGGACTTGGTTTTGACGATGTAGTTTGGACAAGGCTTTCTAACCATGGTTTTTAGCACGGGACTCAACTCGATTTTTCCCGATTCAACGTCGCACGCGAGGACAAGATCTCCAACTCGAATTTCTTCGATGGGCATGAGTCCCGTTGAAGTTTGTATCAACGTTCCCGCGATGAGACACTCTGAACGCGCGGCTCCCAAACCCGTCGCGACAGACATGGCGGACAAGGATTCTTGAGAAGGTCTCTCTCTGGCTCCAGGCGAACTCAATGAGTAGCTTGATAGTCTTCGATCGTAGGCGAGAGAATCGTAAGCAACGAGGCTATTGACGTTGTATTTCTTTGACTCAGTTTTGTTGAAATCGTTATCGAGATCGTACCAAGCCCACCATGCAAGAGCGCTATCGCCACACGATACACCCGTGGATTGTTCGAGAACGTAAATCACGCGTTGACGGAATTCCTTCTTGCTGGCGTTCTGCATCGCTTCGGATTCGTTTGTCTTCGTCCTCAGCATTTCCGCAGTCCGATTCGCAACGTTATCCAAGAGTGCGTTTCTGGGAGGCGAGAAAAAAAACGAAACAATAACCGCACCTCCAACAGAGGTCATCCCGCCTGACACGGCGGAATCCGGGGGGAGTTGAGTTCGATCTAAAGTGACAACTTGGTTGATCACTTTCATCGATTTGTTCTCCAAACTCTCCTGATACATGATTTGTTCTAGGACGAGATCTCCATTCGGACGTCGGACTAGGTTCTGTGAAATCTGCGTATCATCTTCGATGACACGCAACAACTCGGGAACAAAAAACTCATGCCTGTATTCTTTGATTCCATTGATCGCGTCTGCTGCCACCACGGATTCAGGATAGGCGACCGCGAACTTCACCAAGGCGAGGCATGCTTCTTTGGATCTGTGACGCTTGATGGCAGCAATAAAAGGACGGGCATATTCGCCTTTCAACTGCATGGCTGCCCCATAGAGCGCATCGACAGCTTCTTCATTCTGTAAGGACCGTAGGTCCGCCAATGCCTTCAATTTCTTCTTAGTGTTGTTGCCGCAGATTTGATTTGCATATTGCTGAATCTTTGGCATCCAAATCTTGAGATTCGCGATCCGTTGCTCCATCTGCTTCTTTGCATTGGCCACATCTTCTGGGGTGAACCATTTATCATCGATATTGACAAGCCCCAACATGCCTCTGGCTTCTGCGTTCATTTCGTCGAAGTCAAGAACGCCATACCAATGAGCTCGACTCTGATCAGTCAATCCTTTTGCGGCGCACCATTTGGCGAATTTTTTATGCGATTCAATGTCTAAATGAGATTGCCCACGCAGTTTAAGATATTCTCGCAACTCCGATGTTAGATTTTCATCGGACAGTTCACTGGCCTTCGTCCATTTCCCTGCAATGAAGACTTCTCCCGATTGCCAATGCAAATCGCTATCCACATCTCCGTTTTGTCCTCGTTGCAGGCCGGATTGCTGGCTCCTCGATAACGCTTCCGAACGGTTCACCTCGGCCCCGCTTGCTTCTTTACGAAGCACCTCGACAAGTACCTTGCTCGGCTCCTCCGCGAAACACATCTGTGTATCAAGTGACGAGATGGATAACGTCACAGCAAGAGAGTGAAACAGCAATTGCTTGTGGCAGAGCGCCTTTAGCCTTACAATCTTTAACATCGCATGATTCTCCCAAAACGAACGAAGAGGCGGAAATGAGATTAGCGTTTTCTATTTTCGCAGATGCGCGACAGGATGTTGTTTCGCTGCTACTCAATGTAACAATGTGCATTGTCAATGTCACGATCAGCCTTGAACATTATTGCTTGGCTCAAGCACCCACCCAAAATGCGGGGGCGAATACATTAAAGGAAACGCCTGACGAATCTTCCCTTCAACGTTTGATCGATGAATATGCAGGCTTTATGGATAGATTTGCCGCAATGCAACAGTCCTATCGCCGTATCGAATCGGTCTTTCAAGATACAGAAAAAGACTTTTCTCTTTTGCAAGCAGAGAGCCTTAAACAACAATTTTCCGCAGCCATGACGGCAAGCGCTGCAATGGCTTTGGCATCAGGTGATCCTCTTCAAAATCCATTCGTTAGGGACAACGGCCCTAGGTTACCCAGAACCCAATCGGGCGTACCATCGGAAACACCTGCCATCAATACCGCTCTATCTACTTTGGATGCCGTCAATGTTGAGCTAATCATGCGTACGGAACAGGTGAGGCAATTATCGGCTGCACAACAGGCGATTGTCCGAAAGCGAGCCGAAGCCGTTCAAGATCTCCAAAAATTGCAACAAGACTATGTCGATTGGAATGCAAAATGGCCCTCGTACTTCCGATCGTTTTGGCGATTCACCGATGCGGAGTGCATTCGTACTGATAGCGAAAACGAGATTATTCTTGCGAAACTAAAAGTTGCACCGGAGAACAATCTGCCCGCAAAAATTGCCAAGAGCCTGCTTGAGCTACGTCTAGACAGGAAAGACGATGCGTTGGTTTCGATCAATCAAGCTCTCAACCAAAACACCAGCCTAGACGCAATTGCCTATTCCGTACGCGCTCTAATACACATAAAAAAGGGGGGAAACAGCAAGGCCAACCAAGATCTGCAACAGGCGATAAAACGCGCCCCGAACGATCATTTTGTTTGGTGGTTTAGAGCGCGATTTGCAGTTCAACGAAAGGACTTTGGCACCGCCAAAAAAGCCCTGATGAAGCTCGAATCGCAACAAGATTTCGAAATAGCTGCCAGACGGTTACTGGCCCTTTTATGCACCACAGGGAAAGAGCGGACCGCACGGGAAGTCGCAACAGGCCTCGATCATGCTACGGTGGCATCTGACTTGACGGGGACGGAAGATTGGTACTCCGAGCTTGTAATGGCTATTGCGATCCATGCAGCTGGAAACACCAAAGAGGCGATGAGCAAGGCAGTTCACGCGAAACTACTTGCCCAGGAAAAGAACATTGAGCTTTGCGAAAAAGTCATCACCGCGATAGAGACCCAGGAGAAGGTCTCCTGGGATTATTCGCGTTAACGTCAAGCCGAAACAAACCCACCGTCCCTCGCCGTTAGAACTAGGAGTCCTTAGCGCCTAGATCATTGGCATCCGTCTGTTGGCCGTCCACGATCGGTTCAGCCGCCCTTTTGATAATTGTTCCTTCTGAGCCGCAAGCACCGGCTGTTGGTGGACAAAAATACCCCGGCGGTGAATGGTCCTCAATCAATACATTTACCGAGTCAATACATTGGTAAACACATGCTTCTCCGTTTCCACCTGGCATAACATTCTCCTTTTCTTATTGGGATGCGTCTGAAATCGTTCTAAACAATCGGATGTAGTAGTAGTCGCTACCCTCCTTCTTCAACGCATTGATACCGTATTCGAAGGAAGGAATGCGTGTATTCTGGGTCGGCAGAAAACCGCCTTTATAGATGACCCCATTGATATTGGACCGGACGGTCTCTTCCTTGCCGAGGAAAAAAAGAGGCCGTGTACTTGAAGTCCATTCAGAGCGATTGGACATCACTCCATCGTCAAATCGAGGACCATAGGAACCTAGCAAACTGACATTGGAGTTTAGCAATGCAGATTCATATAGGGTTTTTTGTTCTCCATAAACAAATGCGGATTTGGTACCCGCCCGAGCGAAACATTCCCATTCATCATAGCGAGGATAGCGATACCCTCTCTGAGGCTCGTTATACACGTATTCTTCATCTGGCAATTCCTCGACAACAGCAACCTCATCCGACTCGCCAACTAGCCCGTCTTGAAGACTGAGCCATCGCATGAAATTGATTCCCTGTTTCCACTGTACGGCCTTCTCCCTTTCAGGAGAAGGCCTGATGGGGGTCGCGTTGGGATCAAATTGACAGTAGACACCTTCCTTTACCAGGTGATCTGAAAAGGCAAAACTATTTTCGATCACAAACAACTTTCCCTTTTGTGAAAGTTGAAAGCTAGTGGAATTATCTACTGGACTCCCGACCCAAAACCGGATCGGTGCACGCACGATATTCATCTGCATTCCAAACGAATTGATAAACCAATTTCTTGACGGAACGATCTGGCTGAAGTCACTTTTGGATTCGACAGCTGCGATTGCATCACTTCTACCCCAGGCCTCTAAAAGTTTCCTTACCCCTGAATGCACCGAATACGATGGATGGTTCGCGTAGGCATTCGAAAGCATTTCAACCGCATCCGAGTAAACCGAACGCGGGATAGTCGATACGACTTGTGTTGACAAACAGGCAATGACGGCGGTTGATTGCCAATCGTCTTGATACTGATGGAACCTTTTCAGCAACGGAGCGATCGGAAGATCGCATTCTGGAAACCACATGATAAAGTAGCTGCGGGGGCTCGGGTCCGTGGCAAACGCCAGCAGCGCATCCACCGTTTCAAAATCCTCGATCCCATAAGCCAGTAGCCCAAGCTTGCCTCGCCATTGCGCTACGGAGTCGCCCACCAATCCCGACATGAAGTTCGCAGGAGCAGTTGACGCAAATTGTTCATGCAACCAAGGAAGCAACTCGACTTCACTCGGTTTGGAAAATTTTGCCGAGCGTATCGTCGCGGCAACCGCCTTGGACACTTCGTCTCCCGTGGACAACTGCAGCAATTGTCGGATCGCTATCGCATTCTGAGTCAATTCGCAGGCCTTCAATGCCACAGCAAAAACACGCTCGCGACGCCCGGACGGCG
>CAIXME010000119.1 GCA_903920425.1 uncultured Pirellula sp.
CTGCTGATCATTTTGTAGCTTCGCGTAGTCGGCGGGCCTTTCAATACGGTTATCGAGAACCAATCTTGGGTCTTCCGGGCCAATACCTGTATTATCGAGCAATGATAAAAGAGAACATGTTCGAAACAGATGGTCGACGGCGCTCATATCCTCTTCACTGGCTAAATCTGCTGATATTTTCAAAGAAGATGGAACGTAACTTTTGAGCGTGTCCTTCCATTGTTCAATGTTCCTTCCGTCTCTTACCGCTACTTCCGCAGCGTCAATTACCATGGGTCTCAACTGAACTCGAATTGGTCCGCGACGTTCACAACGTAAGCTGGGTAGAAAACGAACTAGGCTAGAGAGCCATTCTGGATTACATGGATGCGCCGATCTCAACGAAGCGCTAGTTATTGCAAGCAGGACGTCTCGTTCAGGAGGTACTATTTGCAACCATTTTGCAACCTCAATTTGATTTCCACGAAACAGCTGTTCGGCAACCTTTTGACATACCTCTAACCTGAACTCTCTTGGCTGGAATCTCTTTAACCAATCGGATGCAGCCTGATAACCCTCGCATCTAAGAATGGATTCGGTGAAGTCAGCGAAATCCTCACTACCGACGGAATTCTCCTGCCGCTCGTCTTTGTCCATTTGAAACCATTCACGGAGACTGATCTCTGCCATTCGTTGATGTTCACGTACTCTGGGAGACGGGCCTTCCAATCTGCTTAATAGAAGAGCCGAGCTCATATGCCCTTTAGAGTCGTTCGCAATTCCCGCCCATTCTTTTGGAAACAGTAAGTGCTGAATTGTCTCGGGTGATCCATACCTGAGAGCCAGTTGGAGATTTGACCGTAGCAAGCTATCTGTGGCATCTGTCGCTTTTGCCTCCGTCGACAATGCAAAGAGAAGAGCAATTGTGGTAGATGTCACCGTTTTCGAGTGATTGCGGAGAGCCAATCGAATCCTAAGCCTCTGGATTCGTCGCCTCTCCAATGGGTCCAATAGAATGTCAAGATACTTCTTGGTCTTGATAGCGTCGAGAAGTTTATCAAAGAGTCCGGCCTTGCTCAGTGCTACACCAAGGTTCCTTGCAGCGTACTCAGAATCGTTTGCAGCCCGAAGAAACACGTCCGCCCGTTTCCGAGCAAATTCATTGCTCATGGGATACCTTTGATTTAGGAAAGACTCTAAATCCTCGTCTCTGAGGTTCACTTTGCCATCCGTAATATAAACGCCGTGAATCAAATCGGTGCACACGTCCTGAACTGCGGACATTTGGCCACCCGTCATTTCAACAAGGATGGACAAGGGAACTGGCCTGGGTAGATTTGCAATAGACTCTAAAACGCCATCGACAAGACCTTTTGACCCGTTCTTTAACTCCGCCGAAATGATTGACGCTTTGAATAGATCATCAAGAGTCTTGCCAGGTCGTAACGAATCCAAGACAGAACTCAAACCGTGATCCCGATTCAACAACGAGTACGCTTGGACACGCGGATTCCTATTCGATAGGTTATGAAACTCCAGTACTTCATTTTCTGGCGGGTCAGGGAAGTACTGGCGTAAATTCTCTGCGGTCTCACGAAGCGAAAAAGGCTCAAGTGGAATCTTGACAGTTGCATCCGGAAGGCGAAGCGAGTCAATACGATGAGTTCGACTTGTTAAAACAATCTTGCAATTTTCTGGAAGCTGAAAACGGACCAAATCGTGAATAAAGGTCGACTGTTCCCGGTCGAGAGCGGCATTAACGCTATTGTCGGCGGCGTCAACTATTACGCAAACTATCGCCTTTGAATTGGACGTCCGAACAATTTCAGAAACCAATTTCAATTTCCTGAATGTGAATCGGAACAAGTCACTTTCGTCGATACGCGAATCCAAAAGAAGCTCCGTACCTGTCGCAATAGCCAATTCGTTACAAATCTGCTTCAAAGCGTACTTTGGGAGATCTCGTTGATCCTCAGGATTCTTGTATTGACCTGCCGCGTAGCAATCGAAAATAACGGTTCTACTACCCTCCGGAAAATGTCCGAATAGTGAGGATACAATTGTCGTCTTTCCAAAGCCTCCACCACCATGGATGCAGAATAATCCTGCTGAAGATGCGGCAATTCGATTGGCAATTTCAAGGGATTGCTCTCTTGGTACAAGCTTTGTCTCTGGGGCAATTGCAGGCTGCGCTGGGAACAAAGCTGAATAGGTTCCGCCATGCAGCAAGGCGACAATCTCGTCTCTTGAAATCACTCGGTCCTCTCCAGGGAGACTAAGATCCGCTATACGGGTCTTGAGAATTGATCGTTGAATGGACGTTTCTTCGAAGCCCGATTTCGCAAGACTGTCCGCGATCTCTATTTCTTGCCAAACCCGAGATAACTGATCGGTCTTCGACGTCAAATCAAGAATTCGAAGGAAGTCCACAAAGTCTTGCGATGAAAGTCTTGATGCAATTGCTAGTTGATTGATCAGTTCGGCGGGGGCAGTGCCTATCAGCTTTGCCAGCCGTGCTCTTTGTCTTATCTTGGGATCCTTAAGACAAGATCTTGCAGCTTGAAGTGCTTCGCTCAGGTCTTTCGATGTCGGACGATTACTAACTAGGCACAGCTGCAACTTGGCCAAATGTCAGTGGGCGCTTTAAAAGGGGCCACTCATGAGCGCTTCGAAAGGGGCCATTTGTTGATTTTTTGATTGCTACCTAAGACTTGGCCCCTTTTGATGCCTTGTCTGCTGTCTTTGTATCGGCATCGGACCCGGTGGGCGCTTTGGCCCCTTTTGAATTATTTTCGCTCGATCCTAGGCGATAGCTCCTACCTGTGAGCTGGAACAGCTCTGATCGATGCAGAAATCGGTCTAAGATTGCCGTCGCGCTCGGCACATCTCCGATCAGTTTGCCCCAGTCTTCTAATGGGCGGTTGCTGGTCATCATCGTCGACTTCAATTCATGTCGACGCATGATGATCTCAAAGAGATATTCACCGGATCGCTTCGGCAGTTGCTTCATCCCCATATCATCAATGATGAGCAAGTCAGGCTTCAAGTAGCGTTGGAGTATACGGTCATGTCCTTCCATTGCTTCGTCATGTAAGAAGTCTCGCACTGTGTCGAAGATCGATCGGTAGTAGACCGTCATACCGCAACGAATCGCACTGAGACCCAACGCTTGGCATAAATGACTTTTGCCGGTTCCTGGAGGCCCCACCCAAAGTACGTCGCGTCGTTCGCGAATGAATCGGCATGTTGCTAAATCAAAGACCTGGCTCTTTTTGATGGATGGGTTGTAGCTAAAGTCAAAGTCTTCAAGTCGCTTAGTATCGCGAAAGCATGCCAATGCTACGCGACGACTGATCAATCGATCGTTGCGCAGTAGTAGCTCATCCTGAAGCAGCAGTTCCAAGAACTCGCGATGACTTAAGCCGGTGGTGGCCGCTTCATGAAGTCGGATCTCGAGCGTACTGGCTAGGCCAGACATTCTTAGCTTCTTAAGAGTCGATAGTAGTTGGTTGTCCATTGTGATTAGCCTCCTGCTAATGCTTGTTTAAAGAATTGATCGTATTCGAGAATCGATCTAATGACCGGATGCTCGTCCATGAACTCCATGGTCTGTTGCTTTGCTCCCCCATGTTCTAAGAGCATTCTGAGCGTACGGCAACGAAAGCTACCACTACGCCATGCTGTATCCGAAGCTTGCTCGATTGCCGAGCTTTCGTATTTGCGAGTAAGGCTCAAGAGCCCCTGAATAATGCGCATTCCTTGAACGCCGTGTTCCGCAATCGTTCCTTCGGCCCAACGCGTCGAATGTGGTCCAATGAGCTTCACTTTTTGCAGTAAATACTGGGCTCCACGCTCAATTCCGCTGATTTTCGATGGGGCGATGTGCTCAGCCAAAGTACTGAATTTCCCCTTCTCCATTCGCGGGTGAATTGCGATTTGCTGTTGACGATGGTTGAGCAATCGAACAACGCGATCATTCCATCGCACCCATACTTCACAGCCCAGATACTCGGGTGGTGCTGAGTAGAAGGAGCCCTTGACTTCGATGTGTCCATCGCGGCTGACTTTTCGAATCCCCTCGTCGTAAATGGGGAACGACTCAGAAGGTAATGGTCCGAGTGCCTGTTTCTCGACTTCGATAAACTGCTTTCCAACATGCTTTTTTGTCGTACCATGAATTCGAGTATCAGCAACATTCTTCTCCCATTGAAAGAGATGCTGATTCTGAAGAGCAAGGCTCTCAAAAGTCATGCCTTTGATCGCGTTCTCTTGAACGTAGTCAACGCCTCGCTCAACCTTGCCCTTGTGCTGCGGCGTTCGTGGCCTAGTTGGAACTAGCGCGAAGCCATAGTGTTTGCAGAAAGCGATGACCTTTGGATTGAGTTCTGGGTCGTACCAATCGGCTTGTTTCACGGCGGATGATGCATTATCGAAAACGACAACATTGGGGACGCCACCGAGTGCGCGAAACGCATTCTCCAAGGAACGAATGAGAGACTCCGTGGTGAGGCGCGTGACCGCTTCGGTGTAGCCTTTGCGAGAATGACTTAGGACAAGGCGGAAGATGTAGGTCTTTCGAAGTTTGCCAGTGTGGTCCATGCAGCGAGCCCCCTGACCGTAGTCGATCTGCATCTCTTGCCCGGCTTCGACTTCGATGCGTCGAACGGGTAGCTCTTTACAACTGATAAGCGTTCCGACAAAGCGACGAACAGAGTGGTACTTGGCCGTAAAACCATAGTCGGAAACGAGGTCTTGATAGATCCTTTGGGCAGTGAGCCCTTGCTCGATCTTTGCGATGATTTGATCGCGATATCGAGCGCACTCGCTACGAGAATTGACTGATGTTTTGCTTTCTTCTTTAAGTGTCTGCGGCTCTGAAATTGGGGCACCGGACCCGGTGGGCGCTTTGGCCCCTTTTGAAACTTCCGACCCGGTGGGCGCTTGGCCGATGGGCGCTTCCGTACCGCTGGCCCCTTTTGACTCCAAAGAAGCCAAATGACGATCAACCGACTTTCGATTGATATCAAGGGTCCTGGCGATCTGCCGCCTGCTCATCCCTGAAGCGAATAACTGCTCAATTCCCTGAGTTTTGTCCATATCCAGACGACGTACCACGGTCCAACTCCAGTAGAGGGTTCTCGAAGAAACCCGCTATCTGAATGAACCATGCCTTTCCTGTCGAACTGGCCCCTTTTGAAGCGCCTCGCGCTGGCCCCTTTTAGGCGCTCACTGACAG
>CAIXME010000120.1 GCA_903920425.1 uncultured Pirellula sp.
GACGCAAGGAAAAATCGATTCCGGTTTGCCTAGCCCGCACGCATAGATGTGGGCCTGCACATGATTGATCCCAACGATGGGTTTGTCCCAAGCTAACGCTAACCCTTTTGCCGCAGAAAGCCCAACAAGCAACGATCCCGGAAGGCCGGGATGGGTGGCTACCGCGATAGCGACCAATTGATCACTGTGGATACCTGATTGACGCATCGCGGTATCGATGACCGGCAGGATTCGCTCCAAGTGAGCGCGGGCTGCGATTTCCGGCACTACCCCTTGGAATTGTTCATGCAACTCGGTTTGCGTCGCGATGCATTCGCCAAGCACACGTCCATCTTCCGTGATGATAGCTGCAGCTGTTTCATCACAGGTAGACTCGATTGCAAGTAAGCATGGCAGGCGCATAAACAACTATTCTTTGAAACGTGAATGAAAAAGCTTCAGCGTGCGTTGGCGATCGTCTTCGGACAAGCTTTGTGCTAGTGGCTCCACCACGTACAACTGGCTCTTGATCCGCGAAAAGCTTTCATCGTCGATGACGAGAAAAGCCTCTAGCCAGTCTTCCAAGGAAGTGAAATCGAACTGAAGCACTTCGGCAACACGCAGCGCGTTCTGCACTTGGGATCCATGTCCATGCGGATGCAGGAATCGCAGCAGCTCTGCCGTTTTCGGGATACGACCACGACGGAGCACATCCACCGAACGAAGCTGACCTGATTTAGAATACTCCGAAAAACGATCCGCGATTAACGAAAGAGCCGTATCGGTTCTGCAGCGTCCCAGCCCGATGGATGCCGCATCCGCAATCATCTGATCGGAGTGGTCGATCAACTCAACAAACCATGACTCATAGCCAGTCAATCGATACCGTGATGCTAGTTCCAAACAAATCAACGAAGTGTGTTCCGCCGAACGATCACGCACTTCGCTCAGCAGTGCCGCAAATCCATTACGCAATACTTCATCCGCTCGCCCGAGCAAGAATTGGCTCTCGAGGATCTCATATAGATTGCCGACACTGGATGGTGTCTCGTTGAGGTACTCTTGAAGATTGCCGCATTCGCGTTCGATCCAATCGCATCGCGCCTGCATCTTTTGATCGCTAACGCGAAAGAAGATTTTCGATACTTGCTTGAGTTCTCGAATCGATTCCAGGTGACTAGCAAACGAAATGGGAGAACCGATCGAGATGGCTTCGATCAATTTTCCGGCGCAGCGGCAAACGCGATCCGTTAACGGTCGGCCTTGCGCCATGCTTCGGGCTCTCGTGATGCACTCGCCCACATACTCAGGTGGAATCGCAAAGTGGCTTAACAGTGGAAACTCAGGAAACGCGTCCTGAGGACCAAATCGGTCCCAGGAGACAAAAATCTGAGGTAACCAACGAGCGTCGTTAGAGAAACTGCTGCTCAGCATGTCTAATGCCGCAGAACGTACATTCACGGATTCGCTGGTCAGCAAACCAATCAAAGTGGAATCAGAAAGTGCCATAGTATTACAACTCAATCCACTTTCGTTCGCGAGCACTCTTGAGGATCGCTTCGCAAAGCACGATCTCCCGATGGCCGTCGGCAAAGGTTGGGTATGCCGACCAATCCTGTCCAGAGACTCCACGCCCTTCGATGGCGGAGTAAAACGATCGAAACAGTTGCTTGAACGTATCCGGGAACCCTTCGTTGTGGCCACCTGGATATTGAGCATGTTGTTTGGCTGGAGAGGAGAGCAAGGCAGGGTCGCGGAGCAAGGTTTGGTTAGGCTCATTGCGATTGCCAACCCACATCTCATTTGGTCGCTGACTGTCCCAAGCCAAGCTTTGCTTGGAGCCTGCAATTTCAAACCGTATGCAGTTTTTTTGACCGGCGGTAACTTGAGACACGTGCATCACGCCTCTCGCACCACTTTGGAATCGGATCAGCACGCTACCGAAATCTTCCGTATCAATGGCCACATCGATCAACTCTTGCGACGCTTGCGTGAGCTTGCCCGAAAATGTTTCAACTCCGCCTGCAGGCCGTTGACGTACGGGATAAACCGTCTGCAGATCTGCGCAAACGCTATGAACATCGAGTCCGCTGATGCACTGGATCAGATCAAGCCAATGCGTGCCAATATCCGCCATGGCACGCAGCGCACCACCTTCGCCGGACAAGACTCGCCAGTTAAAGTCGGTGGGTTGATGCAGCCAATCCTGAACGTAGCTTCCAGAGATATGGAAGATATCGCCCACGTCCCCGTTTTGAACGCGCTTCGCCGCCTCGATACAGAGAGGATAAAAGCGAACGTTGTAATTGACGGCGGTCAACACGTTCGCCTTTTCCGCACGGCGGACCAGTTCGCTACTCTCTTGAGAGTTCATCGCCAGTGGCTTTTCGCACAGCACATGCTTTCCAGCATCGAGGCAACGCAGTGTTTGTTCGTAGTGGAAACGATTCGGACTGGTCAGATGCACGACGCCGACGAGTTCATCGGAAAGCAATTCATCCAAGTCGCGGTAGGCTCGCGGAATCCCGTATTGTGACGCAACGCGCTGGGATTTTTCGTGACTCGTACCGAGCACACCTTGTACGGATACGCCCGCGCGGACGAGTCCTTCAATGTGAACGGGGCCAATAAAGCCAGTGCCGACAACTGCGGCTTTTGTTTGAAACATGGGTTTCTTGCGGATTCGCGATTAGTTCTGGAATGGAAAAGGCTACAAAATACCCGACAAGGTACGATTCCAGGAAGGGGACCCGTCCGCATTACCGCGACCGTTATCCCTCAATTTCGCTTGCAAAATCGCGAGATGTTTGCAAACTTCTCGTTCCGCCATCGAGGCCATCGCATGCCCGTCTCGGGTAAATTGGAATTTCCCATGAGCAAGTTCGAACATATACGACATAAACCACCGTCCGTAGCATCGGTGCAACGGGAATTGCTTGTGGTTTTGGCCCCCATGCGAAGCAATGTCAATTTGAGTCGAATTGTTCGGTTGGTCGGATGCGCTGGGTTCACAAAATTGATCCAATGCGGCCCCGGCAGAGTCGATCGAGAAATTGCTAGAGATGCGATTGATGTGGTCGAGATTGTCCAGCGACGGTCATTTGCCCCCGTGCTTGAACAGCTCGCAGATGACGGTTACGTCCGTGTTGGCTTAGAACAAACCACCAATTCCTTTTGCCTCTTCGAGTACAGCTTTCCGCTGAAAACCGCATTGGTTATCGGGGCCGAGCGTGAGGGGCTGAGCCAATCAGAACTGGACCGTTTGGATGCTGTTGTCGAAATACCCGTGTATGGGCAACCCTACAGCTACAACGTGGCGACCGCTACTACGATGGCCGTCTACGAGTACTGCCGTCAGCATCATTGATGCCAAGTTTAGTTTTGGCAACGCGAACCATTGGCCCTGAAACGAGACTATCGCGACGTTCGAGTCGCAGCGGTTGCTACCCGCACGCGTAGCCGATAGGCGTAAAGAGACATCGCCCCTACGATCAATGCAACGAGCAAGATCGGCAGCAAGTGCATAGGGCTGCTGACGTAGTGGATCACCGAAGAGTCCGACTCGGGCGTGCCATGCCCTGGATGCGCCAGGCTCCATTTTGGCGATAGAGCAAAGGCCAAGACGAACAATGCAAAGCGTGTGAAAGTCATTTACGGTTCCAGAGTCGATGGAGGGGCACGTGGAAAGACCGCATTTTAACCATTTTAAACCGAATCAGTCAGAGCCCTTTCCCAATGTTTCCGCGAGGAACGGACGATTGATTCCAAACACTCCGTCTTTGCAGAACTCTCACCAGGGCAGCTAATGCTGGGGCTGAAATCGTCGTTATCGCAAGGGGGCCATGAGTCAGGGACAGAGACTCGCTCTCTCACGCGCCAGTTGATTTATTGGGTCTGCCGCCAGGCAACACTTCTATCAAAAGCCGATGCGTAAGCGAGGAATCCCCCCAATGCTTATATGCAATGAAAAACAAGTCTCGCACAGAGCCTGAACGCTACGATGACTCACGCCGCGGGTTCTACTTGACGCCACAGGCCCTTGCCCCGCCGTATCGCCCTGCATAGAGTAGTCTCCGTACCAGCAGTCACGCCCCTTGCGGGCGATCGATTGCTTTCATTGCATCATCTTGTGCAAGACGCACAAACCGCACACCGCGAATAGTCCCCTTGATTAGGTCTCGTGTGCGGTTGTCGAGGGATCGCTGTCCCCGTCCCTACCATCCCCATTTGCGTCAAATCAAGATCCGCGACCGCGGACTCTAACGGTTGCGGAAAAGATACGATTCGACTTTGTTGAACGATTTTTTGACCAACGCAATTGTGGCTGCATACTCCTTTAGCGGTTTCTGTGTCTATCATTATGCACCCAGCCCCACATCTTCGTATGCGAAACTTGTTCCTGCGACTAGCTCATTTGGCATTCGCTGTTTGCTTAGTAGCGAGCAGCCATGTGCCTACGGTCTACGCGCAGATTTCGTTAGAGTCGACCGACCAGCTTCGAGCTCCGATGGTCGAAGGGCGACGGCTTGAACAAGAGCGCCGCTGGCAAGAAGCTATTCTCCACTATGAGAAATCGCAAAAGCGAGACCCAAGGCTGACCGAATGCAGTGAACGCTTGCAGATTTGCCGCGTTCATTTCGACGTGACTCGTCGCTATTCCGACAGATCCTTTATGCAAGTTGTAGACAGGTCGACACCTGCCGATGCATTTCAGGTCATGTCTGAAGTGTTGGCAAAGCTTGACGTTTATTACGTTGAGCCTATCGATTATTACAAGCTGGCACTTCATGGCACAGCCTTTCTGGAAGTCGCTTTGACCGAGCAAGATTTCCTGGGCAAACATTTGCCCAACGCTGACGCGAATGCGGTTGAGACATTCCGCAAAACGATCCACAAGTCTGTGTTCGGTCGCAAGATCCAAAACTCCGAAGAACTCAAAGCAACGATCGGCTTCGTGGCAAACTCCGCAAGCCAACAAATCGGCCTGATGCCCTCTGCCGTAATATACGAGTACATCGCTGGTGCGGTCGGTCTTCTTGACCCCTACTCGGCACTGCTGACCCCTGGCGAATATCGTGAGGTCATGTCGCAAATCGAAGGCAATTTGATTGGTCTTGGAGTTGAATTGTGGGCAGAAGGAACCGAGCTTCGCATTGTCGATGTGTTCCGTGGCGGACCAGCCCAACTGGCTGGCCTAACAGCCAATCAATACATCCTCCAAGTCGATGGAACGTCTGTCCAACAAATCGGTGCCAAAAAGGCTGCTGACTTGTTGCGAGGTCCCGAAGGCAGCACGGTACGCTTGGTACTAAGAACCCAAGAAGACCGTACATTTGACGTAAACGTTCAACGCAAGAGGGTCGATGTACCCAGCGTATCGGTCTCCGAGATCGTAGAACCAGGTATTGGATACATCCGCATCACGAACTTCCAAAAGACGACGGCGACCGAAGTCAGCCGCTCCATGATGGACCTGAGCCGATCCGGCATGCGTTCGGTGATTATCGACCTACGCAGAAACCCAGGCGGATTGCTGGACTCGGCTGTGGAATTGGCAGATCAGTTCCTGACCCGTGGGTCCATCGTCTCGACTCAAGGCAGAAACGGGCAAGAGAACCACAACTTCACCGCAACCGCACCCGGTACTTGGGACATTCCGCTGACCGTAATTATCGACGGTGACAGCGCCAGTGCGAGCGAGATTTTTGCCGGAGCGATCCATGACCACAACCGTGGTACGATCGTTGGGCAAACATCGTACGGCAAAGGTAGTGTACAGGGTGTGTTCCACAACGAGCACGGCAATGGCGGTTTACGTTTGACGGTATCGAAGTTCTTCTCTCCAAAGGGAACTCCCATCAGCGCTCGTGGAGTTGATCCGCACGTTGTTGTCGAACAACCAGAAGCGATACCACCATCACTTGACCTGACATCGCTCAAACCCGCGTCCGAGAAACGATTTATTTCCAAATCGGAAACAACGCCGGTTTCCAAAGACGACAAGCAAGATATTGCTAAAGCCAAAGCCGTTGACGTTGCTCGTCAAAAGGTAAGTTTCCGGTAGTAGCGATTGTAACGTGCGTCGCCTCTGACCATCTTTCTAAAAGCCATCGTCTTTGATGGCTGTACTCGCTGACATTTGTTACCAGCGTCATCGAGTACCCTCGCCTCAGATTCGGCACAACCCGCAGTTCGAGCCAACACGGTATTTGCGTTCCGAGAAACAGGCTCTCCATGGAACTCCGTGCAGTTGGTGTTAAAAATGCGATGTGGGTGTTCCGAATAGCATCATTACGGAATGCACTTGAGCCCTAACTCCACTTTCGATCGCTCTGAACCACGATGAGTCCACGCGAAAACTCTTGCACAAGCAATGCGAAATTCTATCGTTGGTTATGGTCCATCGCAGTCGGAACGCCTGCATTCTTTTCAGGGACCATTGGAAACCCAGGATCCACATTCGGCCAGAACCCGCCGTTCCTTGGTCGCGGTTCCATCCCGGTTCCCGTAGCTCCCGCCAACAACAATGAGGCTTCGTCCTACGCGCGGCAACGAGATGAACAGTACGCCCAAATCGCGCAAGAAGTCGACTTGATCGAGAGGCAACACTCGCTGCTGCGGCGCGTTGTCCGTTTGGTATCCCCAACCGTCGTACACATCGAGGCCATCAAAGACGAACCAGTATCCGAACGTGGTAACTCGTCGAATGGCCAATCAGAGTCTCGAGGCTCCAAATCGGAAAGCCGCAAGATCGAAGAAGCAGGCTCAGGCGTGATCGTCTCGATCGCAGGCGGAAACTATGTGATCACCAATCGACACGTAGTCCACGCCGCAACTCTCAACAATCTCAAGGTCGAGACCAGCGATGGCATGTCACTGAAACCAAGCCGCGTTTGGGAAGACCCATCGACCGACATCGCCGTGATCGATATCAATCGGTCCAACCTGCCGTGCGCCAGGTTAGCCGATAGCCGACAAGTTGAAATGGGGGACTTTGTATTCGCCGTCGGCAGTCCATTTGGATTGAACCACTCGGTTAGCTATGGAATCATCAGCGCCAAAGGTCGACGCAATTTGGAACTGGGCTCCAAAGCCATCGTCTACCAAGACTTCATCCAAACCGACGCCGCCATCAATCCAGGCAACAGCGGTGGACCACTGATGAATCTGCGAGGAGAAGTCGTCGGAATCAACACGGCTATCGCGAGCAACTCAGGCGGGAACGAAGGGATAGGGTTTTCGATCCCTGTTAACCTCGCTATGACAGTTGCTCGGCAGTTAGTTGAGAAAGGGGAACTGCAACGCTCCTATCTCGGAGTTAGCGTCGAGCGTGCATTCAACACCGAATCCAACACCCGTCCTGGCGACCCAAGACCTCGCGGTGCGTTTGTAAAAGTGATCAAACCGAACAGCCCCGCAGAGCTTGCTGGTCTAAAATACGGCGATGTAATTCTCGAGTTCGATGGCAACCAAGTTGAAAACGATGAGCATCTTGTGCAACTCGTTGGACTGACCAACATGGGACGCCCAGTGGAAGTAATCTTGATTCGCGAAGGCAAGCAAATGCGAATCTTGGTAGAACTGATCCCTGTGCCGAACGTGCACTGATCACTGGGCTCATGCTGGAGCTCGCTCGCCAATTCAGACGCGAGCCAACGCCCTCTTTGCATTCTCCACGGTCCGTGATCGAGATCACGCGCTACCGAACGACCTATCCTGCATTGCATCATCCCAGTGGCCGCACAAACCCTGTAGCATTGTGCGGAAAACCATTCTGTAGGTATCAGGCATTTTGCAGACTAAGTCTGCGTGTCGGGTGGCAATTGCTCGGTGGAAAACATCTGGCTAATCGACTTGTTCGAGTGAATGCGTCGAATTGCTTCTGCCAATAGCGGTGCCACTGTCAGAACCTTGATGTTGTCCAAACGCTTGTCCGGAGTGAGCGGAATCGTATTGGTGATTACCAGGCTATCGATCGGAGCATCCTTGAGATTTTTCATGGCAGGGCCACACAGCACTCCGTGGGTAGCAGCCAAATGGATCTCCTTGGCTCCAGCTTCGCGAACCAATCGCGCCGCGCCGCAGATAGAACCTCCGGTGCTAATCATGTCGTCGAACATCAAGCAAATCTTGCCTTCTACAGGTCCACCGATGATGTTCTTTTGCTGCGTCTTTAGCGCGTTGTCGCGAACCTTGTCCACGATCGCTAGCTTCCCGCCCAATCGCTTTTGATGCCCAATGGCACGCTTGATACTGCCTTCGTCGGGACTGACAACCACGATGTCGTCGGGGTCGTATAGTTTGCTTTGAAAATAGTTGGTGAGCACGGGTGCCGCGTAAAGGTGATCTACGGGGACGTCAAAGAAGCCTTGGATTTGAGGAGCATGCAAGTCCATCGTGAGTACCCGATCGGCCCCAGCCCGAGTGATCACGTTTGCGACCAGCTTGGCGGTGATCGGCGTTCGTCCTTCGTCTTTGCGATCTTGACGAGCGTAGCCGTAGTAAGGGATCACGGCCGTGATTCTTGCAGCACTCGCCCTTTTGCAGGAGTCGATCATGATCAACAACTCCATCAAGTTGTCGTTGACCGGCGGGCAGGTAGGTTGCACTAAGTAAACGTCGCGCCCACGAACATCGTCCTCGACTTTGCAAAAATTCTCGCCGTCTGGAAATTTACCAAGCGAGATCGAACCGAGTTCCAAATGGAGAAATGCGCATATGTCTTTTGCAAGTTGAGGGTTGGCTCGTCCGCTGAAAATCTTTAGTTCGCGCATTGGTATCCCATCTCTCGCATCTTCGACTCTACCATCGCTAGTTCATCGATCGTGTTAATACTCAAGGACTCACACGATTTGAGAACCGGGCGAGCGTCCACTTTTTTACCGGTTGCCAAAAGTAGTTCCGGGCAGTCGGTCAAATAGTACTCAGCCTGGGAATTGTTGTTCCCAAGATTCTCAAGAGCCCACAATAGACTGGCCCGATCAAAAAGATAAGTGCTCATGTTCACTTCTTTTACCAGCAACTCCTCAGCCGTCGCGTCCTTGTGCTCGACAATCCGAAGGAACTGATTTTGCGGGTCGCGCACAATACGCCCTAGCCCGTGCGGGTTGTCTTTGACGAGCGTTCCAAGCAAACAACTCCATGGAGCCTTTTCGAATTCGGTGATGAGTTCGACAACCGAACTCGATTGGATCATGGGCGAATCCCCTGCGACGACCAGGACGGGGGAATTCCCCTCCAGCAGCAAAGGGCGGCACATTTGGACCGCGTGTCCAGTTCCCAATTGCTCGGTCTGGAATGCGAATTCCACCCCTCGCTCGGCTAGTTCTTGCTGTACTAGCTCGGCTCGATATCCAACCACAACAATTATTTTCTGGATTCCGGCCCGCTGGAGAGCATCGATAACCCAATGAATCATCGCTCGTCCAAGCACAGGAAACAGGACTTTCGGCAACTCGCTCTTCATGCGAGTCCCCTTGCCGGCCGCCAAAACAACGGCTGTGGTTTCAATCATCAGTGACTCCAAAAT
This sequence comes from uncultured Pirellula sp., assembly GCA_903920425.1. Classification (GTDB taxonomy): domain Bacteria; phylum Planctomycetota; class Planctomycetia; order Pirellulales; family Pirellulaceae; genus JBKCUI01. Next base: position 9,509 of record CAIXME010000120.1, read on the forward strand.
CGCGCGAATCTCAGGATTTCGTATAAATTGCCCACGGAAAGTGGCATTCGGATCCAGCCAAAACGAATTTGTAAACGCGATTCGTTGAGCTCCGCAATAGAGCAATCTCCAATTCGGTTCCGGCTAGGCGCACATCTTGCCAAAGTTCTTGCCACCTATCCAGGGGCACTCTCGTACGGAACCGCCAACATTGACGAATTTCCCTAATTTCGTTACTTTTCTTACTCGCTGAACAAGCGACCGCAAACCCGCAAACCTTCCACTTCTCGTATAGAAAGATTTTCATGGCTGGAACCGAACGTCAACGCGAACTTCGTCGCCGTCGTCAACGCACTAAAAAGCTTGGATTGCTTCATAAGAAAAGCGAAAAGGCTTCCAAGGCAGAAAAGGCAATCATTGCTAACAAACTTCGACGACTGACCCCAGGTGCAGACGTTTTGATTCAAGCTTGGAAATTGGCGTAACTCGCCTTTTGAAATGATCTGCAAAGCAACTATGCGAATCTGATGCGCATGCTTGCTTTGCAAATTCACGATCCGCCGCCCCCGATTCAGCTGGCATTCACTCCGCCAAATCTGCGGTCGCGTTTATTGAAATCTCGAATGGCCTGAACCAAGTCTGCTTTGTCGAATTCAGGCCACGCCTTTGTGGTGATCCAAATCTCGCTGTAGCTGATTTGCCATAGCAAGTAGTTGCTGATCCTCATCTCGCCGCTAGTCCGAATCAACAAATCGGGGTCCGGCATGTCGGCGGTGTAAAGAGACTTTTGAATTGTCTCTTCGTCAATCGACTCTGGACTTAGTGTCCCTTCTTGAACTTGACGTGCAATCAGCTTTGCCGCGTCGACGATCTCTTGCCTAGCTCCGTAATTGATCGCCAAACAAAGAGTCAATCCATCGCAGTCCTTGCTGATCTCAATGGACTTGTCCATCTCAGCCTGAACGTCGGCAGAAATCCCTTCACGCCGGCCAATGATGGTCAATCGGATCCCGTTTTTTTGCAACGTCGGACGTTCCTGGATCAAGTAAGTCTTGAGCAAGCCCATCAAGAAATCCAACTCTTCTTTGGGACGCTTCCAATTCTCATTCGAGAAGCAATACAGAGTCAAATAGGAAACGCCAAGCTCTCGACATGCCTCCGATATTCTTCGAACCGAATTGGCTCCTCGCCGATGCCCTTCTATGCGTGGCATGCCTTGCGATTGGGCCCAGCGTCCATTGCCGTCCATGATCACAGCAATATGCTTTGGGATTCGCAACTCGGGCTCGACGGCTATCGACTCTTTGGGTTTTCGTCTGAAGAACGACATGCGTTGGCTACCAAAAAGTCGAGTTGATTCCGTTTCGATGGCATCGGTGTGCCATGACTTCATTTTCTGAAATCCATCCAGCCAGATCAAGAAGAACTAGATCAAAAAGATCGTCTGCTCTCGATCCGGTCCGACGGACAAGACGCCAACAGGAACCGAGATGAGCTCAGAAATCCTGTCGATGTATTTCCGTGCATTCAAAGGAAAGTCTTCCAGTTTGCGAACGCCCGAAACGTCTTGATTCCAGCCTGGCAGCTTTTCGTAAACCGGCTTGCAATGCTTTAGGTCTTCTGCTCGGCAAGGGAATCGTGTGATTCGCTCACCATGCAACTCGTAAGCAACGCACACGTACAATTCGTCGAAATGGCTCAGAACATCCATCATCATGAGGGACAGATAGTGAATACCGCTTAGCCGAGCTGTGTATCTCACAGCCACCGCATCAAACCAACCGCAACGGCGAGGCCGTCCTGTAGTGGTTCCGTATTCCCGTCCGATATCGCGAATCTTTTGCCCGGTCGCATCGTTGAGCTCCGTTGGAAATGGACCTCCGCCCACACGCGTCGAATAGGCCTTGGCTACACCGATAACGTTATCAATCCATCGAGCCGGCACACCTGATCCGCCAGAGACGCCTACTCCCGAAGCATTGCTGCTCGTGACGAACGGAAAAGTTCCGTGGTCGATATCCAATAACGATCCTTGAGCACCTTCCATCAGCAATTTCTTGCCTGCATCGAGCTCATCGAGCAGGTAGTTGGTTGTGTCTGCTGCGAGCGATCCCAATGATTTCGACCAAGCGATGCACTGATCGTAGATTTTGTCCGCGTCGAGAGTCTCAAGCTCCGCTGGCTCGGCCAATGGCGAGAGCAGGATACGCTTGGCATCCACGATTTCCTTGATTTTTGTTCGGAGATCATCGCTATACAAATCGGTGATTCGAACGGCATGTGTTCGCCCCACTTTATCGCGATAGCAGGGGCCGATGCCGCGATTGGTTGTGCCGATACTCTCTCCGGCAATAACCGCACGGTTGGTAGCTCGGTCCTCAACAAAGTGCCAAGGCATGACAACGTGAGCCCGTTCGCTGATCATGAGATTCTTGCGTGGTTGGACACCTCGAGCTTCAAGTCCTTCTATTTCCTTGATCAGCATGTTCGGTTCAATCACCACACCCGGGGCGATGACGTTCATGATGGAACTAGACAAGATCCCAGAGGGGATATGATGCAGCTTGTAGACTTCTTTACCGCTAACCACCGTATGGCCCGCGTTTGCACCACCTTGATAGCGCACGACGATGTCATGCCGAGGTGCCAGCAAATCTACGAGTTTACCTTTGGCTTCGTCTCCCCACTGAAGTCCGATTACGCAAGTCGCTGCCACAGAAATCTCTCTAAATCCATTAAGATCGGAATAGCGAACCACATTCGTGCAGTCCGCACCTACCCGAAAACGCAAAACCTTAGAGTCTAGAAGGGGATCGCGTGTTTGGTCAAGGGTCACCGCGGTTTGCTATTTGGAGAACGCCTCGAATCATCCGATTCTGACCTGCCCGATCCCAATATTTGACGATGCCGACAAACTCACCGTGAATTTGGCTAAAATAGGTTCTCCCGCCTCATTTCCTCTCCTCTCTGGATGAACGGTATGCATTCGAATTCCTTCGTTCCTTGGTGCCATTTCCTCAACACACTCACAGCTCCCGTTGGATTGCGAACCCAGCACCCTATCTGCATCCCCCTGGGTTTCTTGATCGCCCTTTCGTGCAGTGCAAACTGGCTGGCTGGTCAGACGCTCCCCGAAGTCCCTGCAGGTGGTGCAATTTATGACACCCAAGCGATTACCTCACCGTTGACCGATCCATCCCAGGTGAGCTTGAATTCAAAGCTCCCTCCTGGCTTCGTCATGCAAGTCGTTGCAAAAGAACCGGACGTCCAACAACCGATCGGGATGACGTGGGATACGCGAGGCAGACTTTGGGTAGCCGAAAACTACACCTACTCCGAGGTCAGCAAAGGTTTTGACACCAATCTGTCGGATCGCATCGTCATCCTCGAAGATACTGATGGGGACGGAACGCTGGACAAAAGAAAGGTGTTCTGGGACCAAGGCAAAAAACTAACCAGTATCGAGACAGGCGAAGACGGAGTGTGGGCGCTCGCTCCGCCCAACCTGCTTTTCATTCCTGACCAAAACCGTGACGATGTTCCTGATTCGGCACCAATCATTGTCTTGGATGGATTCGATCAAGGGATGAGGCATAACGTTGCCAACGGATTGCGATTCGGGCCAGATGGATGGCTCTATGGACGACACGGGATCCTCGGTGTATCCAACGTCGGATTGCACGAGCAGTTTTTGAAGAACAACAAACTGCCCCTGCAAGACTTGAACTTCGGTGCGCAACGCACTCGCACATTTGGCAAACAGGAACTTCGCGGAAACGCCCAGCGAACCCAAGTCCATTGTGGCATTTGGCGATACAACACGCGGACTTTCGAATTCCAAGTGGTAACCCAGGGGACAACGAACCCGTGGGGTATGGATTGGGACGCGTATGGAAACCTTTTCTTTATCAATACCGTTATCGGCCACCTATGGCACGCCATCCCAAACAGCCATCTCCAACGCATGTACGGCGAAGACCTCGATCCATTCACCTATGAATTGCTGCCGCATATTGCTGACCACGTGCATTGGGACGAAAAAGGAGAAAACTGGATGGCCACCCGAAAAGGTGCACCAAGCTCCGGCACAGACGCCGCCGGCGGCGGGCACGCTCATAGCGGGATGATGATCTATCAAGCAGACAACTGGCCAGAGGAGTACCGCAACCACCTTTACACGTTGAACTTCCATGGCCAACGCATCAACCGTGACAAGTTAGTGCACCAGGGATCCGGTTACGTTGGTAAACACCAGGACGATATGGTTTTTTGGAAAGATCCCTGGTTTCGAGGAATCGAACTTTCCACTGGCCCTGATGGCAGTGTTTATGTTCTCGACTGGTCCGACCTAGGCGAATGCCACGAAGACGACGGAGTCCACCGGCACAGCGGACGGATCTACCGTATCGCCTACGAACCATCATCGGTTGCGAAGAAATCCATCGCTGACCACAAAGCGTTCGACCTGGAAAAACTGAGCAAAAGCCAACTGCTCGCGTTGCTCAAACATCCAAACGCATGGCACGCCAGGTTCGCGCAAAGCATCTTAAGCCGTCCCAAATTCAGGTTGTCATCAGCCGAGGTGAATCAGCTGCGAGACGAGCTCTTTACAGCTTCGTTTCCAGGCGTCGCCTTGGATCCGCTCGTGGTGCGACTACGATCTTTGTGGGCATTGAACGCGACGGAAAACCTGGACTCGAAAACCCTCATTAAAGTGCTTCGCTCCAATCCTCCGGATGAAATGAGTGCTGCGGCAGTCCGTTTGATGGCGGATTACGGTCTGGAGAGAGACGACGCGGAGTGCAGCGAACTTCACGACGAACTTATGGATCTATTGGATCACAAACAGTTCTCAAACAAAAACAGCTTGTTGCGACTCTACGCTGCAGCTCTGCATCCCAAGCTCTCTATGGGTGGATGGAAACTCGCAACGGCGCTTGCCCAGTCCGAAGACCTGGCCAATGATCGCGATTTCCCATTGGTACTGTGGTACGGGATCAAAGATCAAGTGCAGGCGGATCCCGTTGGTGCGGCAAAGCTTTGCCTGCAGAGCAGGATTCCTAAACTAAGCGAATTCATTGTTCGGCGACTGGCATCGCTGCACTCCACGCATCCCGAGGGGCTCGATGCCTTGGTCAATGATGTATCGATCGATGGAAAACCGGACCGTGTCTCCATGCTGATCGACGGCATGTGGCTCGGTTACTTGGGAATGCGTACAGCAACGCCACCCAAAGGATGGGACGCGCTTTCCGTCAGAGTCGCAAAGGTTGCGGATCCGCAAGTCCAAGAACGATTCGTGCTCCTTCAATCCCTCTTTGGAAGCGGCATGTCAACCGACAAATTGCTTAGCCTTGCAATGAACGGAAACGCCCAGTCTGCCTCTCGCCGCGCCGCCATCGACGCGCTGGCTACTGTCCCAACGGACGAAGTGCGATCCTCGCTCTGGCAATTGCTATCCGATCAGTATCTTGGCGGAGCCGCAGCGGTATCCATCGCCAAACAAGCGTCGCCGGAAGAAGCGAGAAGATTAGCAGCGGCGTACTCCAAGGTATGGCCTCCTGCGAAGAAGGGGATCTTGATTGGCTTGACAAGCAAAGCGGAGTGGATGCATGTTTTGATCCAAGAACTGGAGAACAAAACGATTCCTATCCAAGACGTGGACGCCTCAACGTGGCAGCAGTTTCAGCTTGTCTCCGACTTTGAACTTCTCGAAAAAGCTCGCAAGTTAAACCCAAAGCAGTTTGGTCTCGCAGCGGACAAAGAGGAGCAAATCCAAAAACTGGACAACCTCATCACGGACCAGTCACTGGCCAACGCAGATGCAGGCCGAGGTCGCACCATCTGGAACAATGCATGCGGCACGTGCCACAAACTCTACGGCGAGGGGCAAGCAATCGGACCTGAATTAACTGGCTCCCAACGCACCAATAAACGCTTCTGGCTCGAAAACATCCTTGCTCCTAGTTCGCAAGTTGCCCCCAACTCTCGCCTCGTCATGTTCCGTTTGATCGATGACACCATCGTCAACGGCGTCCCCGTTATCGAAAACAAAGAGACGGTAACGGTTCAAACCGCGAAGGAGAAAGTGGTGCTTTCGGTCTCAGATATCGAAGAACGGAAAACATCCAATTTGTCGCTGATGCCTGAAGGGCTTCTAGCGCCATTATCAGATCAGGACAAACTGGACCTGTTTCGATATCTGATGTCTTCCGAACAGGTCCCCGCAAAGTAGCCATCGCGGGGCCAGTCCCTTCGGTGACTGCGCCCCCTTTGTCACAGTGGATCCCAATGTAACCGTGGCAGCTCTAACTGTTTCAATCAGTTGGAAGAAGGGATTTTGAGAAAGTTAGCTAGAAGCTGCAGCCCATCCTTCTGACTCTTCTCCGGGTGAAACTGGGTTGCCAACGTATTGCCTTTTCGGACCGCCGCACAAAAAGGACGACCGTAATCCGCGGTCAGCCAAATCACATCGTCATTGGCTGGCTGGACGTAATAGCTGTGCACGAAGTAAACATACGGATCTCCTTCGATACCCGACAACATCGAATCATCGCTGTACGTAGAAGCCACACGGTTCCAGCCCATATGAGGAATCTTGATGTGCTCGGTAATCTGCGACTGATCAAAGCGAACCACTTTCCCGGGCAGGATTGATAGCCCCTCGTGCAATGCCCCTTCTTCGCTCGAGTCGAACAGCAATTGCATACCGAGGCAGATACCTAAGAAAGGTCGTTCTGCTTGGGCCCACGCGCGGAGGAACGGTACGAGGTCCCGGCGTTTCAACTCCGCCATCGCATCCCCAAATGCTCCGACGCCTGGCAAGATAAGGTGGGAAACATTTTGCAGCTCCGAAACATCGCTGCTGACGATCACACTGCCGCCGATCCGCTCAACCGCTTTCTGAACGCTGCGCAGGTTACCCATTTGGTAATCAACGATTCCGACACGAACTGCCATTTTGAGTATCTTTCCGATCCAGGTTTGTCGCGTTTTGAAATGATTTGTTGCAATAAGGACAGTCGCAAACCATCCGCGGAGCACCAAACTATGTAAAAATTGCCAAAAGGATATTGGTTTTGAACAAAGTTTATCCGCGCCAACAAATCACACACCCCCGAAAATAAAAACCAAGTGACCAGGGAACCACGTAATCGCAGCTTTTTCCATTTTGTTGGAGTTCACCCGACCGATTTTGGAAAAAAAGTGGCCCAATAGTTGCGTACTGTGAACCAATGGTTGAAAAAAACCGTCGAATCACGGGGAGTGATTTGACCAAACGAGTCAAGTGTCGGTGCGATAGAACGGTTGTCAACGTGGCAGACCGCTCAGAACATGCCCGGCACAGGTCCTAATGGAGTTCAATGATTGAGCTCCGTACCCTATCGCCAGGTCGGATTTAGCGGTTGGGAGCCGCATGGATTGAACAAGTTCGACTCAGCAGCAGGGAGCTTTGAAACTATGAATAACGACTATCGCATTTCGCTTATACGTGAACTTCGTGATCAGCAAGTTCGTTTTGCCCCTCGGGCCAAGAGAAACGAACAAGCGGACCGCGCAGAAAATTTGCTTGCCGAATTGGATCCAGGCAAAAGCTATCCTTATGACTATTTGTTCTTTCGGGTCACCGAAGTTCGCCCTGATGCGACCGGCTACCGATTGATCAAGGGTGATGACGCCGTTCACGATTTGCGCCTGTTCGTCGAGGACATTACCGACTCGATGAATCTACGAGTCGAAGAAGCCACCGAGCCTGTCCATACGGTCGACGACCTGAGCAAGATGTTCAACGTTTCGACGAAGACCATTTCGCGTTGGCGAGACCAAGGCCTCGTATCGCGTCGCTTCCTGGCAGATGGCAGAAAACGCGTTGGCTTTTTGCACTCCAGCGTCGATCGCTTCGTTTCCCAAAACAAAAAACGGGTCCAACGCGGCGAACGATTTAGCCAAATCACCGACGCCGAACGCGACGATATCATCGATCGAGCTCGACGCATTGCCGCAACCGGTGCGAACCTTTCCGAAGTCGCTCGCATCGTCGGTGCCGATGTAACTCGAAGCACCGAAACGATTCGTTATACGATCAAGAACTTCGATCGGCAGTTTCCAACGATGGCAGTTTTCCCTGACCAACGTGAAGTACTGTCGGAAGAAGATCGTCGCGCCATGTACCAACAGCATAACCGGGGCGTCTCGACTGTAATGCTCGCCAAGCGTTACGGCCGAACTCGCACCAGCATCGTTAGGTTGTTGAACGAGCAACGAGCAATCAAGATCCTCGAGCTGCCTTTGGACTTCATCCCGAACCCAGAGTTTGACGACGAATCTCGCATCGACGAAATTATGTCGGACGTGCCTGTATCCGCCGATGGAGTTCGGAAAGTCAAAGCCCCGAGCGGCTTGCCTCCGTACTTGTCCTCCCTGTACGACGTACCTTTGTTGAATCGCGAACAAGAATACCACTTGTTCCGAAAGATGAACTACGTCAAGCATGTTGCGTTCAAGCTCAGAGCCGAACTCGACACCAAGGCACCCTTGGTGTCGCTCATGGATCAAATCGAGAAGCTTTATGAACAAGCCGTCTCGGTCAAGAACAAGATTGTGCAAGCGAATTTGCGATTGGTGGTCTCCATTGCCAAACGGCACGTTGACCCCAACGATGATTTCTTTGGATTGATCAGCGATGGAAACATGTCGTTGATCCGTGCCGTAGAAAAATTCGACTACGCTCGCGGCAACAAGTTCAGTACTTACGCTTCGTGGGCCATTATGAAGAATTTCGCTCGCACCATTCCGGACGAATTTCGACATCGTGACCGATTCCGTACCAGTTCCGAAGAGCTGTTTACATCACACGAAGATCGACGAGCAGACAATTTTTCAGCCGAGATCGATCAAGCGTCGCGAACGACTGAAATCCAAAAGATTTTGCATACGTTGGATCAACGCGAACAACAGATCATTGTTCGCCGATTTGGTCTCGACCATCGCTTCGAACCGCTGACTCTCAAGGAAGTCGGGGAAGAAATGGGCGTTACCAAGGAACGCATTCGCCAACTGGAGTCCAGGGCACTAGAAAAGTTGCGAGCAGCCGCCGCTCGGGAACACATCGATATTCCCGAATAGCAAATAACTTGCAACCGCATTTGCTTCGTCCATCGAGGGCTGCTTGCCAAATCAAGCAGCCCTTTTTCGTTTGCGTTCAGCAAAGCCGAAGGTTCTCGTCGATACCCTAGTCGACCAAACCCTCACCGAAGTCCAATGGGCCAGTATACCCCAAACGACGTCTCGTTCGATTGGCTGAATTAGAACAGCACTCAGGCGGTTGGGTATGCTCGCGTTACTCCCCGCAATCCGCCCCTTGCGTTACACTGAGATAGCAGGTGTGCAACCTGAGACAAGGTGAGCCACCAGTTCTAATTTATACTTCCCATCCTCGCGATTCATCATGACCCCAGACTACTCCAAACGACGTGAACGCCTCTTTCGAGAGCTCAAAGACTCCAAGATTCCCAATTTGTTGGTTACTTGCCCGCACAACGTGACGTACCTCACCGGCTTTACAGGCGAAGACAGTTTCCTGTTTGCCAATCGGGGAGAGATCACCATCTTGAGCGATCAGAGGTACGAGGAACAATTGCAGAGCGAATGTCCCGATGACGCTTTGTTCATTCGCGGTGCGACCGTATCGCTGATGGATGCGGCCGCCAAATGGCTGGCTCCACAGGGCTTGACCGAACTCTGCGTCGAGTCGCAGTCGACGACATTAGCGCAATGGGAAAAGCTGAATCAAGAATTAAAGACCTTATCGATTCGCTCCAGCAACGGCGTCATCGAAAAACTGAGGGAAAAGAAAGACGCGACGGAGATCGCTGCTATAGAAAGAGCCATCTCGATCGCTGAGCGTTCGTTTACTTCGGTCAAGGCGATGTTGACCGGTCAAATGACCGAAAAGAATGTCGCTGATGAAATCGAGTTCTCGATTCGAAAGCTTGGTGGAGCAGGGAGCGCGTTCAAGTCCATCGTGGGAGTTGGGCCTCGGGCCGCATTGCCCCACGGCCGGCCATCTGACAAGCGAATCGAAGAAGACGCTTTTGTTTTGATCGATTGGGGCGCCAAAGAAAATCTATACCTAAGCGATTTGACTCGCATCATAGTTACAGGGAAAGCCACGACCAAATTTCGCAAGATTTATCAAACCGTCCTAAACGCACAAGAAGCCGCGATTCGAGCAATCCGACCAGGCATCATGATGAGCGAAGTGGACGCAATCGCCCGCGGCATCATCGACAAGGCCGGCTTTGGCAAGCGATTCACTCACTCGCTTGGACATTCATTCGGGCTTCAAATCCACGAATCGATCCGACTCGCTCGAGGTCAAGACCGTCCACTCGAACCCGATATGGTCGTCACCGTCGAACCTGGAATTTATATCCCAGGGTTAGCGGGGGTTCGTATTGAAGACGACGTGTTGGTAACCAAGTCGGGAAATCGCGTGCTGACATCGTTGCCCAAGCAATGGGAAGAGATCGCGACGGAATAATTGACTTTGGGATACCAATCGATAGGATTCTCTATCTTTTCTTCGAGATAGGATTCTCCGGTCTACATTCAATCCAAGATGGGTGCTCCGCCATGATCATCGTTCGCGAAGTGACGACAGACGACTTGGATGCATTGTGGGAACTCATCGGTCGAGCCAACACGGGGATGACGTCGCTCAACATCGACAAGTCTCAATTGGCCGATCGTATTGAGCGATCACATTTTGCGTTCCGGAGAACCATGGAGAAACCGGAAGGTGCTCCCTATGTTTTCGTCATGCAAGACCTCGATTCCGGTTCGTTAATCGGCACATCGTGCATCTTCTCGAAGACAGGCGGTTTTGAACCTTTCTATGCCTATCGACTTGTTACCGAAGTGAGTCACTCGGATCTCTTGCAGCAGTCTTACGACACTCGCTCCCTGCAGTTGGTAAAGATCCATAATGGCCCAACAGAAATAGGTAGCTTGTTCCTTTTGCCAGAGTATCGCGGCAAGGGATGTGGCAAACTATTGAGCATGTCTCGATTCGCTTACATGGCACAAAAGCCAAAGCGATTCTCCTCGGTAACCATCGCCGAGATGCGAGGATTCTTGAACGAGGAAAACCGAAGCCCCATTTGGGACGCCATCGGGGCGCACTTCTTTAAGATGGACTTCCCTCGAGCTGACTCGCTCTCGATGATCGACAAGCAGTTTATTGAAGACCTAATGCCCAAGCACCCCATCTATTTGGACCTGCTCCCAGAGCCAGCCAAATCAGCGCTCGGCCAAGTGCACAACCAAACCAAGGCAGCGTTAGCCATGTTGGAAGCCCAAGGGTTTCGGCGAAACGACATGGTAGACATCTTCGATGGCGGGCCTGTTGTGGAATGCCCCACTGCCCAAATTTTGGCGATCAAGAATTCTCGTGTGGTCCGGTTGTCTTCCGATAGTGCATCCGACGCTTTAACTGGCGGGACTGTTTTCCAGGGAGCAATCGTCACTGCGAATCGCTCTCCCTTTCTCGCCATCCAATGCGACGTGCACGTGAAAGACGACCAAGCCTGGATAGACGACGAATGCAGATCTGTGCTGGGAGTTCACCCCGGAGACAGCATACGCATCTGACGGAGGATGCGTAAATTTCATGCCACGCTGCCAGTCACGGCTCACCAAAAAAATACCCGCGGGTAGTGATTACCCGCGGGCATAGGTTTGACAGAGGCAATTTGCGATCAGTCGGGGATTACTTAAAATCACCCGCTCGCAAGATCACCAACTTGGCTGGGTCGATATGCTTCTCAAATGCCTTGCGAATATCTTCAGGCTTGAGTGCATTGACCTTTTCTTCTCGAGCTTTGGTGTATGCAAACGTCCGTCCCAAGTGCAAATTGGAAACCAGCTGGCCAGCAATCGCACCGTCCCCTGTGCGGGAAACCTTGAGCGACTCGAGGTAAGCCTTCTTGGCGTCGGCAACTTCTGCTTCCGTTGGCCCGTCCTTGATAAAGCGTTGCAGCTCCTCCATTGCCGCCTTTTCCACCGCATCAATGTTCGCCGGATTGGTAATGGCGTTGATGGTGAATCGAGCGTCGTTACCTCGCGATGGAGCGGAGACAGACGAAGTCACGCCGTACGAAAGGCCTTCTTTCTGACGGATGCGATCGCCGAGTCTCGACGAGAGCGTTCCACCGCCAAGAATGAAGTTGCCGATATCGAGAGCTGTGCTGTCGGAGTCCTCTTCGTTCAACGGCAACGCAAGGCTGGCCATAAACACCGCGTTCGCCTTGTCCGGCGTTAGGATGTCTGCCTTTGAGCCCTTCATTTCTTTGATGGCATCCCGTTCAATCGATCGGAATGGCACTTGAGATTTCCAGTTTTGCAATGCAGTCTTCACGGCATTCACTACAGGCTCTGGCTCAAAATCACCAACGATGGCGATCTCGGCTACGCTGCTAGAGATTTGGGACTTGTAAATGTTCACAACGTCCTCAAGCGTCACTTTTTCCAACTCTGCCATCGACTCTTCCATCGAAGGGACATAGCGGACGTCACCCTTTGGATAGTCCGACAATGACTTGCCCATCTTGTCGCTAGCCAACGCATTCGGATCCGACTGCATGGATTGCATGCGATTGAGCGTACGCAATTTCATTTGCTCGAACTCGTCTGCAGGGAATGCAGGGTCTCGCAGAATTTGACTTAAGAGTTCAATCCCGGCAACGAGCGATTCGCGTTTCGCTTCGATGGAAAAGCCAAGTTGTCCTGCTCGGCCTCCGCCACCACCTCCGCCGCCACGACCGCCACGGCGTCCACCACCGCCACCCGCTCCACCGGAAATCTGAACCCCAAGGGCATCCATCCGTTCTTGCAAGGCTTGTCGATCCAGCTTGGATGTTCCTGCCATCATCATCCCGGAGAGCATGCCTGCTGCGGTCGTCTTACCTGCAAGCGATTCTTCGTTGCCATAACGCAGCGAAACACTCATGGAAACCGTTTGTCCTCGGTTCTTTTTGGGAATCATGGAAATACGCATTCCATCGATCTCAATCGTTTTGGTGCGTGCATCCAAATTCTCTGGGGATGGATCGAACACTTCACCCGACGCGATCGCTTCACCGCCGCGATAGTCTTTTACCACATCTGCGATGGAGCCAACGGATGGAACCGTCATGCGTTGCGGAGCATCCGCGGGAATAAATACACCCACGGTTCGGTTGTAAGCAGGGAAGTACATTTTGGCGACACGATTGACATCGGCAGCCGTTACCTTGGCAATACGATCGCGTTGGACAAACAACAATCGCCAATCGCCAAGAGCGGCCGCGCTGCTCAGAGCGCCCGACATCGCTGATGCACTTGCGATCAATTGCTCCGAACGTCGTTTGGATCGAGTCTTGGCCCGCTCAACAGCTTCTTCGCTAAACGGCTCATCACCGAGCGTATCCATAATCGACAGGAGCTTCTCTTTCACCTTTTCGAGATTCCCCTCGTTGGGCTCAGCAGACACGGTAAACAAACCGGGATCGTGCGAGTTATCTGCACCGGCTCCAGCGCTCGATGCCAATTTCGTTTCGACCAACAATGCATCCAACCGACCAACCTTGGACTCGGACAGCACACTGCCGAGGATCGAAAGAGGTGCCCAATCTGGGTGTGACGCCGAAGGCATATGGTACGCCGCTTGAACCGATCCAATCGCACCAACACGGCGCAACGTCACAAAACGTTCGCCGTCTTGAGCTGGTTCTTCGGTATAAGGAGCATCGAGCTTTCGCTCGGGCTTCGGAATGGAGCCCAAGTACTTGTTGACGTACTCCAACGCCTTGGCCTCATCGAATTGCCCGGTGATGATGAGCACGACGTTATCAGGCTGATAGTATTTCTTGTAGAAAGCCTGCAAATTGTGAATTGGCACACGTTCGATGTCGGATCGATTTCCAATGGTCGACTTGCCGTAATTGTGCCATTCGTAAGCGACAGCTTGGACGCGTTGTGACAGAACTGCTTGCGGGCTGTTCTCACCACGTTCGAATTCGTTGCGAACAACGGTAAACTCCGACTGCAAATCTTCACCCTTGATGAAGCTATTCACGAGTCGATCGCTTTCGATATGAATAGCGAATTCCAAGTTCTCGTTGTTCGCAGGGAGCGTTTCAAAATAATTGGTTCGGTCCACGTTCGTGGTCCCATTGAAATTGGCACCGTGATCGCGAAGCGCCTTGGGCACTTCGGGGAAAGTAGGTGTTCCTTTAAAAACAAGGTGCTCGAGCAAGTGCGCCATTCCGGCCTCGCCGTAGCCTTCATGCCGGGAACCAACCAGCACCGTCATATTGACGGAAATCGTCGGACGCGAAGGTTCCGGAAACAATACAACACGTGCACCGTTGGCAAGCTTGTACTCAGTCGCTCCCTCGACCGAAACCACTTTCTGCGGAGCATCCACCGCATACAAAGGCATGAATTGGCTTGAGCCAATACACGCCAAAAGCCCTAACCCTAAACGCAAACAACGAGACATTCCTATGCTCCCAAAGAAACAGGTGATAACTGCACGAAAAAACATGTCCGCCTACCGCGGATTATAGCGATCAGCAAACCGTCAATGCAGAAAATTGCAGGGCGAAACGATCGTTTCCCTGTAAATGCAGCCGAAAGAATGGGCTGCCAAAGAGGCCATGTTTGCACTGGCATATCCGCTTGAAAGGCGCGATCTAAAGAAGATCGCGCCCTCATGCAATCCAAGCGAAATCGATCACCACAAAAGCACTGGGATCGGGCGCGTCGAATCGAGACGATCCGCTTGATGGACGAACTAAGCGTTATCCAAAAGCTCGACGGCTTGGAACTTTTCACCTTCTAGCATGGACAAACTAGCTCCTCCGCCCGTGCTGACGTGCGTGACGGAATCGGCGAACCCGAGTTGTTCAATCGCAGCAGCGCTGTCACCACCACCGATGATGCTAACGCCATCGCTGTTGGCAACCGCTTGAGCGACCGCAACGGTTCCTTGATCGAACGGCGGCATTTCAAACACCCCCATCGGACCATTCCATACAATCGTTTTCGCCTTCTCTACGATCGCAGCAAATTTCTTCGCTGTCTCAGGGCCAATATCAAAGCCTTCCCATCCATCAGGAATCTTGCCTGCTGCAACGACTTGTTTGTTGCACGTACCCTTGAAATCGTCGCCGCAATGGGTGTCCAACGGTAGAACCAGTTTGTCACCCGCTTTTGCAATGAGTTCCTTGGCCAGTTCGACCTTGTCTTTTTCAACGCGACTGTTTCCGGTGGAGCCGCCTTGAGCAAGCGAAAACGTATAGGCCATCGCGCCGCCGATGAGCACTTGATCGCAGATGCCAAGCAGGTTGCTGATGACATTGATCTTGTCGCTCACCTTGGCACCACCCAAGATTGCCACAAAGGGACGCTCAGGATTTGCGATGGTATCGCTCAAGTATTGAATCTCTTTTGCGACTAAGAAACCAACCACCTTGGGCTTCGTACCCATTGCCAATGGCACCGCTACCATCGACGCTTCCGCTCGGTGGCAAGTTCCAAACGCATCGTTGCAGTAGATATCGGCCCAATTGGCGAGCGTGTTCGAATAGACGGCCTCACCATCCTTTTCACCTGGATTGAAGCGGACGTTCTCGAGAACCAAAACTTCGCCAGCTTTGAGCGATGCGATCTTGGATGCAGCATCCGGACCGACGGTGTCGCTCGCAAAGGCGACTGGTTTCCCGAGCAATTCAGCCAAGCGAACGGCGGTCGGTCTTAGCGTGAATTCAGGTTCAGGACCTTTCCCCTTGGGACGCCCCAAGTGGCTCATCAGCACCAATTTCCCACCGCGTTGGATCACCGATTCGATAGACGGAAGAGCCATTCGAATCCGGCGGTCATCTGTGATTGCTCCGGTGTCATCCTGCGGAACGTTGAAATCAACTCGCATCAAGACAACTTTGCCCTGACAATCAACATCCGAAATACTCTTTTTGGCCATGTTTCTTTGCAATCTCTTCGGGTTTTCTGAATCGGAGCCACGCTAGGCTTCGTGGAATTGGCTATTTAACCGGAAACATAAAATCTGGGTAGCGTTAATGGCAGAAGAGATTGCTTGATTAACTGGATTGATACAGCAAAGGAACTCCCATCCACCGATTGATAAGTTGCCTGGAACAAGCTATAGTTTGGGCAGGTTGCGAAAAAGCGACCCCTTATTAGGCGTTTTCGGGGATCATGATTCCCAAAGGCACCCAATGAGCCCGCCGGTACTTCACGTTGTTCTTATTGAATCAAACTCTTCTTCTCCTCAACGCTCAGTAGCCACCAACTGTGCGGGATCAACGTGAAGTACCTGTTTCCTCCCAAAAATTACCATTGATACGATCCTTTCGATTCACCTGGAGTAACTTCGCTATGAATCCTGCGGAAATCAAAGCAGAACAAGCCACAACCGACACACGTCGGGAGTTTATCAAGAGCACGTCAGCGGTTATCGCAGGCGGTGCGATGGTTGGAACACTACCTATTTCTCGAGCCGCGTACACATTCGGCAGCGACGAAATCAAAGTTGGTTTGGTGGGATGTGGCGGTCGGGGCACCGGTGCTGCAACGCAAGCACTCGACACCAATTCTCCAGAAAACCGAGTCAAGCTAACGGCGGTTGCTGACCCGTTTCAGTTCCGCATCGATGGCGCTCTCAAAGCAATCCGCTCCAAGCACGCGGAACGAGTCGACGTAACCGACCGAAGCTTTGTGGGAGTCGATGCATACAAGCGATTGCTCGACAGCGACGTGGATTTGGTCATTTTGACTTCGCCTCCAGGCTTTCGCCCGATGCACTTTGAAGCTGCGGTGAAGGCAAACAAGCACGTATTCATGGAAAAGCCGGTCGCTACCGACGCCCCAGGCGTACGTCGCGTTCTCGCAGCCAACAAGATTGCCAAGGAAAAGAAACTGGCAGTTCAAGTCGGTTTGCAACGCCATCACGAATCGGGCTACAAGGCCACGATCGCCAAGCTGAAAGATGGCGCCATCGGCGACATCATTTTGACCCGAGCCTATTGGAATGGTGACGGCGTTTGGACTCGCAACCGCGCTCCAGAGCAATCCGAACTCGAGTATCAAATCAACAACTGGTACTACTTTAACTGGCTGAGCGGTGACCACATCACCGAACAACACATCCACAATTTGGACGTCATCAACTGGCTGATGGATGGCCCACCAGTGGAAGCTCAAGGTCAAGGCGGCCGACAAGTGCGAACGGGACCTGATTCCGGTCAGATCTTCGATCACCACTTTGTCGAGTACACCTACAAGAACGGCGTGAAACTGCTGAGCCAGTGCCGCCACATCCCTGGATGCTGGTCTTCGGTCAGCGAATTCGCACACGGCAGCAAGGGCTGGTGCAACATCGGTGCGGGCAAGATCTACGACCGAGACAACAAAGAAATTTGGAGCGCACCAGCAAACGAAGATGGCTGGGCAAAGGAACACGTTGACCTGTTCGCGTTGATTCGCAAGGGAGAGATTCCTAACGAAGGCGATTACGGCGCAACCAGCACCATGACTTCGATCATGGGTCGAATGGCGACATACACTGGTCGAACACTGACCTGGGATCAATGCTTTAACAGTAAGGTTTCCCTGGCCAACACCGATGCCATGTCCTCCTTCAAGGACGAAGCACCTCTTCAGCCAGAAGACGGCAAGTACTGGATCCCAACACCAGGTCAAGATCCTGAGCTAATTGTCTAATTTGGGTTTCCTGCAAATCAAGGATCGCGGGGGGCAAACTTCGCGATCCGGACCGCAAAATCCAACACTTACAGCCCGTTTGGCAGCCTCTCTATCGCCCTCGATGGCGAACTGCCAAACGGGCTGTTTATTTTTGTGTTGTGATTGATGTACAATGAGGATTATGAACACCTCATCTGACTCGCCTAGCGTTCCACCATCCACTTCTTCGTCCCAATTGGACTCGAAGTTTTTGTCGCGTTACGTGGATACGGATGCTCTTTTCGTTCGCCCGAACGTCTCCGTAAACCAACAACCAAAATCGGTCGCCATTCCGCTTGTTCGTTTTCAGCAACTGGAACAAGAGATTCGCAATGCACCCGCGAACGCCGGGCCTTATGTAGAACTTGGGCAAATCTATCTCAACCAGGAACGCTGGGCCGATGCTAGGCGAGTGCTTGAGAATGGAGTGCATTCATGCCCTGAACATGAACCATTGTTGGTCATGCGCGAGGACCTGCTGTTGCATCAAGCGAGCCTTTTGGTCGAACAAGCGAAAACGGCGATTGCTGAAAAGCCATCCGACGAGAACAAGTACGCCCTGGAACAAGCTGAGATCAATCTCGCAAACGAACGTATTCGAGTTTGCAAAGACCGACATGGTCGCCATCCCGAACAAACGGACATCTTGATCAACTGGGCAATCGGCCTTCGGCAGCTAGCCAGATTTGATGAGGCGATCGAGTTGCTATCCAAGGCTGCGAGCGATCCTGAGTTTCGAGCCCGCGCCAGTTTGCAACTAGGCATGTGTTACCAAATCTTGAATCGCCCACTGGATGCTTTAGGCGCATTTCGAAAGGCATCACTATTTCGAGCTCCTCCCCCTGAGGCCAAGATTCGCAAGCGAGCATTAGAGTTGGCAGCGGAGCTGGCAGAGGGACTCGGACTTCTCGATTCGCTTCGGTTTTATCTCGAACAATTGCAAATGGATAGCGATCCCGTTACCGCAAAGGCATTGACGGAGCGACTGAGAAAGCTGGAATCGCAGCAGCTTTAGCTTCTTCCCCTTTCGCGTTGCGTGTATACCCCTCATAATCAGCTGCCGCCTAGCATGCTTCCTTGGAATCAAGCTTGGTCGGCAGTATTTTTTTACAGATAATCTTTACGAGGGCTTGGCATGATCGCTCGGTATTCACGACCCATATCCAAAACGCATCCATGGCGATTCGCCATGACCATGCTCGCAGCATCGTCGGCGCTCGTAGCATTGTTCGCTATGAACGACTCACGGGCTCAAGCGGACTCAAGCTCAGATTTGATCAAACAATTGCAAGGGCTAAAGACCAGCGATGCCGACAACCAGGCAGCAGCCCGAGCCATCAAGTCACTCAGCGGAGCCAGCGATGTATCGCTGCTTCAAGCTCTAGCCGCAATGAAAAATGCGACACCCATCGGACGCAATTGGTTGATGGGTCTCGCAGGAACGCTCTATCGTAAAGCAGGGGCTAACCAGACAGCAGAACTCAAGAATTTCTTGGCGGATACCACTCAGGATGCCGAAGCTCGTTACCTAGTCTTTCAATGGCTATCGACAGGAAACGATGCCATGCGAAAAGACTTGCTCTCGAAAATGACTCAGGACCCTAGCCCTGAGTTGCGTTTTGCAGCCATCGAGGACGCGCTCAAATCACCACCCGAATCAGGAAAGCTTGCCGAGCTGCTCGATGCAGCAAGGCATCCAGAGCAAGTCGTCAGCATTATCGAAAAGCTCAAGGAAAAGGGGACGACGATCGATCAAGCCAAGCAGTTTGGTTTCTTGATGAACTGGAAACTCATTGGCCCATTTGATAACGTCGGAACCGTCAACTTCGATAAAGTATTTCCAGTAGAAACCGATTGGATTGCCGGTACCGTTAAGAGTGAATACCCAGGCAAGTCAGGCAGTGTTAAGTGGAAAGAAGAAACAACCTCAAGCCCCGAAGGAGCGGTCGATCTCGCCGAGATCTTCTCAAACGAAAAAGGATGTATCGTCTATGCAGCCACCGAGTTTGAGTCGGATCGCGACACCACTGCCGAAGTAAGACTGGGTTGTATCAACGGCAACAAAGTATGGGTCAATGGAAAGCTCGTGCTGTCGAACGAGGTATACCACACCAACATGCAGATCGATCAATACAACGAAACGATTCAACTCAAAAAGGGCAAGAATCAAATCCTGGTAAAGATTTCGCAGAATGAACAAAAAGAGCAATGGGCTCAGCGCTTTGCTTTCCAGCTTCGCATATCCGACTCCACTGGCAAAGCCATTTTGGCAAAGGGCCGATAAACATGAAAATCAATTTCCGAACTCGCTCCGCGATCGCCCATATTGCATTGGGACTTTCTGCTGTCGTATCATCTTCTCTTGCACACGCCGATTGGCCTCAGTTTCGCGGCCCCAATGCGAGCAGCGTTGCAACGGATGCAAAACTGCCAACGAAATTTAACGGCGAATCCAAGGAAAACGTCGCTTGGCAAACCAAGTTGCCAGGACGTAGTGTTGGCGGCGTGATCGTTGTTGGCGATCAAGTGATCACGACCAGCAGCAGCGGCATGGATCAACGTCGACTGCACTTGATCAGCGTTGACGAAAAGAGTGGCTCGATCCGTTGGCAGCAAGAACTGGTTGCCCGCGGTCGCCCTTTTTGCCATCCAACCAGCGCGAACGCTGCTCCAACGCCTGCTTCAGACGGGAAGTACGTCTACGCGTTCTATAGCTCGAACGACTTGGCATGTGTTGATCTAGAGGGCAACCTCGTTTGGTATCGTTCGCTTTCGACGGACTTCCCCAAGGCTGGGAATGACGTCGGCATGAGCAGCTCACCTGTTGTCGTGGACGGCGTTTGCGTTGTCCAAGTAGAGTGCCAAGGTGACTCGTTCGCAGCTGGGCTGAGCGCTGTCGATGGAACCATCCTTTGGAAGATGGACCGACCAAAATTGGCGAACTGGGCTTCCCCGGTTGTGGTCAAACTCGCCAGCGGAGAGCAAGCTGTCGTGATGCAATCGAGCCAAGACCTCGTTGCCGTCGCTCCAAAGTCAGGCAAACCGATTTGGAAGATGGACGTCAAATGCTCCACGATTCCTTCGGCAATGTCAGCTGAAAGCAGGCTCTTTGTTCCTGCAGCCGGACTGACCGTGTTCGACTTGTCCAGCGCCGGCTCAGAGCCAAGCAAACTTTGGGATAACAATAAACTTGGTTCTAACGCTTGTTCTCCATTAGTAGTTGGAAATCGCGTTTACACCATCAGCCGAACCGTATTGGCGGCTGGGGATTTGTTCTCTGGTGAACTGAAATGGCAAACTCGCTTAACGGACGCCAAGAGCATTTGGTCGTCGCCCGTTGTTGCAGGCAACACGCTGTACATCTTCACCGAAGAAGGAAAGTGCCTCGTCGTAAAGCTGGGAGAAGAACAAGGTGAAATCCTAGAGATCAATGACCTCAGTGAGAGCGTTCTCGGTTCACCCGCAATTTCGGGTAATGCACTGTACGTTCGCAGTGTCTCCAGCCTCTGGAAGATAACGGACAAGTGAGCACTCACGAAGTAGTTAAGGCTGCGGTTTCGTTTGAACCGTTATCGGGTCCCATTCACGGGTCCATCACGGTTCCTGGCTCCAAGAGCATCACAAACCGCGCATTGATCTGCGCAGCAATGGCCAAGGGGCGATCACTACTCACGGGTGTTCTCGACAGCGAAGACACCCGAGTCATGGTGGACGCATGGAAACTGCTGGGCTTGGAGTTAGAGTGGGACAAATCGGCCAAATCGATTTCGATCGTTGGTTGCGCAGGTCAGCCTCCCAACCCACGCGCTGATTTACAAATTGCGAATAGCGGTACAACGATTCGATTCTTGACCGCAGCGTTGGCTGCCACCAACGGCGAATACACGCTCGATGGTGTGGCACGCATGAGAGAACGACCCATCGGCGATCTATTGGATGGACTTCAGCGTCTTGGTGCAAACGTCACAAGCACCAACGCTGATCGCCCCTGGTGCCCACCGGTTCAAGTGATAGCCAATGGGCTACGTGGCGGAGAATCCGAAGTGGCCGGGGATGTTTCCAGCCAATTTCTAAGCGGAATGATGATGGCTTCTCCGTATGCCAAGTCTCCGGTAGCCATCCGAGTTGTCGGTGAGTTGGTTTCAAAACCCTACGTCGACATGACGGCCGCGGTGATGCGGTCATTTGGCGTTCGCATTGATGGCATCTTGCGAGAGCAAGGTCACGAATACCGGATGCAGTCCCCGCAATGCTACGTTGGCTGCAATTACCATATCGAACCTGATGCATCGGCAGCAAGTTATTTCCTCGGCGCTGCGGCCATCACAGGCGGCACCATGCGGATCGAAGGACTGACGTTTCACGCTCTGCAAGGGGACGTTCAATTCGCACGGGTTCTCGAAAAAATGGGATGCCGCGTCACGAGCAGCGAGAACGCAATCGAGATGGTCGGACGCAATCTTCGCGGTATCGATATCGACATGAATGAGATAAGTGACACCGTCCAAACGTTGGCGGCAGTGGCTTTGTTTGCAACAGGCCCAACACGCGTTCGCGGAGTAGCTCATAACCGACACAAAGAAACAGATCGAATTGGTGACCTCGCGATCGAATTGCGTCGCGTCGGAGCGAACGTTGAGGAACATGATGATGGATTAACAATCCATCCAGCCCCGCTTCGAGGCGCCGATATCCGAACTTATGGTGATCACCGCATGGCAATGAGCTTGTCGCTGATC